>NZ_RZSJ01000204.1:0-9583 GCF_003998025.1 Mesorhizobium sp. M8A.F.Ca.ET.021.01.1.1 | reverse complement strand
TGACCACCCACATCGGCGTGTGGATCTCGGTGCGGGCGATGCGATCCTTTTCGGCATCGGGCAGTACGGCACCGATCTTGACCAGCGCCTCGTCGGCGGCGCGCGCCATGGCAGCGCCGCCAAAGGCGCGCACCATGCGGGCGCCGGCAACCAGCGCCACGATCTCGTCACGCGTGAACATCAGCGGCGGAAGGTCGAAACCCTCCCTCATCATGTAGCCAACGCCAGCCTCGCCGTCGATCGGCACCCCAGTCGACTGCAGGTCGGCTATGTCGCGATAGATGGTTCGCTCGGAAACCTCGAGCCATGTGCCGAGCTTCTGTGCGGTGACCAGGCGGCCGCCACGCAGATGCTGCACGATCTGAAAGAGCCTGTCGGCGCGGCGCATCGTTTGCTTCCCCAGTGTCTTTCCCATGCATGCCGTGGCTCCCGGACCGGGTCCACTTCCACATGACATGCATTACGGTTTCAGCCCTTCGCGCTTACGCTGCGCGGCAACGAATTCCGCGCCGAAGGACAGTTTCCTCGTTGTCGGCGTCCTCGAATCAAGCACGCGCCAGAAGGGAGCGATGTCGCGGAGCGTCATGCCGCGCTCGAAATCCTCCTTAGCTGCCTCGGCGACCGTGCGCAGATGATAGCCTATGGTGACCGGGCATGTCACTTCGGCGCCGTGCTCAATGGCGAGCGCGGTGCGCAACGCGCGAACGTCCATCTCGACACCTTCAGGAATCGAGCGGATGAAATCATGGACCTGGCGCGCGGTTGGCACCAGCATGGGCTGGCCCTCGACGACGTCTCCCATCGTGCGCGGCGTTGGTTTCACGCCGTTGATGCCAGGCGTGTTCAGCCTGTCGTTCCAGCTTTTCATCGATCGTCCTCTCGGCCGGCCATGCGCATCAGTCACCATCGCACGCGCCTCCTGACAGCATACTGTCAGGAGGCTTCAGCATACTCCTTGGCGAACAGCGTCCGCATCTGCGCGAGATCGCTGCCTTTTTCGGGATAGAGCGTCCGCAGAAAGGCGAGAGCGAAGGTGCCGGGCGCCGAGCCCGGCGCGGAGACGATCCTGCCGTCGGCCACGGCGTGCGGCACGTCCTGATAATTGCCGTCGCCGGCATAGCCGGCTTCGTGGCGGTTGATCCAGTCACGGCCATTGCTGGTATGCCTGGCCTTCTCGAACATGCCGGCTCGGGCCAGCGCCAGCGTCCCGGCGCAAATGCCGCCAACGACACCGCCGCGCGCCGCGACGGCCGTCAGCAGTTCGGAAGCATCCGGCGGCGCCTTGCCCGCCCACTGGTCGGAACCGATGACGGCCACGGCATCGAGATCGATATTGTCATCGGCGTCCGCCGAACGGTCCGGTGTCAGGCGAAAACCGCTGATTCCGGTCACCGGCTTGCCTCCCGGCGTCAGCGACACGGCGCGAGCGCCGAACCACTCGACCGCCGAGGCCGCCAGCAACCCATATTCCCAGTCAGCAAAGCCCTCGATGAAAAGGAAGCCGATTGTCTTGTTCTCGGGCATGAGCTCGCTCCATCCCTCGCGCCGGACCTGATATCTGGGTGCTGACGTGTCAGCCTCCAACCGCTGGCTTGAAAATTCTGCTCAATTGCCGTGATGGCGACGCTCGGCATACATGTCGGGCCAGCCGATATCCTTGCGAATGTCGGCGGGCAGCGCGTTCATGAACCGCTGCGTGCGGATCTCGTTGCGCATCGTGCGGATCTTGCCGACATAGTGCTGCATGCCACGCAGAATGGTAAAACCGTTCATGACCAATCTCCTCTCTCTAACTGGAGGCAGTATCGCATACCCCTCCTGACAGCAGTCTGTCAGGAGGATGGCAGGTCGTATCGCGACAGTTCCGTTCTCGTCATGGCAGGTCCTGCGGGTGCGGGTCGTTCACCAAGATCAGCCAATCTGGCCGTATTGTTCATCGCCTGGCGACAAACTGTCGGGACAGGCGGCCTTAAGCGGGACGACCGGAGTTCTGATATGAAAGGAGAAAATTCTTCCCCAAAAACAGGGAGACGACCATGAGCATGCAACTGACAGGAATTCACCATCTGACCGCCATCACCGCCAATGCGCCCGGCAATCTGCACTTTTACACAAAGGTGCTGGGCCTGCGGCTCGTCAAGAAAACGGTGAACCAGGACGATACCTCGGCTTACCATCTCTTTTATGCCGACGGCGAGGCAACACCGGGTACGGACCTGACCTTCTTCGACTGGCCGGTCGGCCGCGAACGGCGTGGCACGCACAGCATCGCGCGGACCAGCCTCAGGGTCGGCAGCCAGGAGAGCCTTGCCTGGTGGAAGCAGCACCTTGCCAGCGAAGGTATCGTGACAGGAGAGATCGCTGATATCGGTGGCTACAAGTCGCTGGATTTCGAAGACCCCGAAGGCCAGCGCCTGCGGCTCGTCAGCGATGACGGAAAGGGCGGCAGCCATCCCTGGGCGCAAAGCACGGTGCCGGCCGGACATCAGATCCGCGGGCTCGGGCCAATCGTCATCAGTGTTCCCGATATCACCAACACCGAGGCGGTGCTGACCAGGGTGATGAACATGCGCAAGGTACGCGACTATGCCTCGCCGGACGGCGAGGGCCAGGTCCGCGTCTTCGAAATGGGCGCGGGCGGGCCGGCGGCGGAGCTTCATGTCGCCGTGCAGCCCGGGCTGGCGCCCGCAAGGCAAGGCGCCGGTGCGGTTCACCACGTCGCCTTCAGGGCGCCCGACCAGGAGACGCTCCATCAATGGACGGCGCGTCTTGCCGAATTCCGTTTGCCGTCGAGCGGCGAGGTCGAGCGTTACTACTTCCGCTCGCTCTATTTCCGTGAGTCGAACGGCATCCTGTTCGAGATCGCCACCGACGGGCCGGGGTTCACCGCCGACGAGCCGCTGGAAACGCTCGGCGAAAGCCTTGCCCTGCCGCCGTTCCTGGAGGCAAAACGCGCTTCGATCGAGGCTGGCCTCAAGCCGCTGAAGTAGATCGTTGCGCGGTTAGGTGCGGGCGCCGCGTTCCGGTTCTGGATCGCGGCGTCTTTCTTTCCCGGAGACCGAGCGAAACCGCTTTGACAGGTGACGGCGTTGCTGGTCAAAGGCGGCATGACGAAACTCCTCGCCCTTGTCATCGTCGGGTTCATGGTGATCCAGCTCATCAAGCCGCTCGGTTGGCCCGGGCTCAGGCGACGCGGCGATTTCTGGAAATTGGCGCTTCTTGCCATGGCGGCGATTTCGCTGGCGGCCGTGCTCGGGCATTTGACCTAAGCTGTCGCGCCGCCTGGCCATAGATATTCAGTCGCCAAGCACAGGGCCGACGAGATGTTCCGCCCAGGCCCGGTAGCCGGCCTCCGAGGCATGGAACCCGTCGGAGGCAAAACCGGCTTCAGGGTTGGTGATCGGCAGGCGCGGCGCTGGCACCGCGCCGCGTTCCAGGCAGAGGCGTTCGCCCATCCGGTTCATCGCGGTGGCGCGGACCTCGAGGATCTTGCCGAGCAGCGACGGCATGGCCGGCGCGCGCGTGAACTCCAGCACCGGCGACCATACCACGCGCGCCTCCGGCCATTTGGCGCGCAGCGCGTAGAGCAGGCCGCCGAACTCCTTCTTGAAGCGCGGCACGGAATGAAAATTCTTGGTGTCGTTGGTGCCGATGGCGAGCATGATATGCGTCCACGGATCGGCCGACAAATTGGGCAGGACATGGTCGCGGATCTGGCCAGATGTCGCCGAATTGAAGCCGGCGGCACGCCAGCGCACAGCGCTGCCCGTGCGCTGCGCAATCAGCACGGCGAGCTGCGCGGCAAGGCCGTTTTCGGAATTGCCGATGCCGACCGACGCGGCGGAGGAATCGCCCAGGACCAGCAGCGACATCACCGGGGCCTGGCCCGAGATCTCGTGCATGACCGGGCCTTGCGCCGGCAGCATGCGCGAGGTGCGGCGGCGCACGCCCAACCCCTGCCAGACATAGACCGGGAAGGCGAGCCAGGTGAGGATGGTCGGGAAACGCATGGCAATACCGTGAAATGACGAGGCAGCCTTAGCGCATGTTTTGATCGGCGTGAACGGATCCCGCCTCATCGACCCATGCCCTTTGTTTTGGCGCAATTCCGGACGGGAAACCGTTTCACGCTTTTTCTGAAATTGCCCTAGGGGCAAGCGTCGTCCTGCCGCGACCTGTTTCCATAGTCGTCGTGCAACCGCACCCAGTCCATCGAAGTGCCATAGGGGCCGGTCTCGCCACGGCCTTTCGGCGCCATGTCGAGATATTGATAGGCGCCGATGAACTGCTCGCTGCCACGGGCGCGCGACATGAAGGTCAGGAAGATGTCACCGGCTTCCTCCCTGTAGAAGACAGTGGTGCCAGGCAGGTCCTTCGACGTCGATACCGGTGTCTCGAAATTATAGACGGCTTCGCCGGAGGCGATCTGCCTGTCGGTGAAGGAGACCTGCATGTCGAAGTTGAAATCCGAGGCATAGGAGGACACCCAGTCGAATTTCCATCCCATGCGCTGCTTGTAAGGCAGCAGCTCGGCGAGCGGCGCGCGCGCGATCACGACAAGCGACACGTCATGATGCCTGAGATGCTGGTTGGCGCCGTCGATGTGATCGGCGACGAAGGCACAGCTCTCGCAGTGATGCGTCGAGCCCGGCGCGAACACGAAGTGGTAGACGATCAGCTGGCTGCGGCCGGCGAAGAGATCGGCCAGTTTCTTTGGTCCGTGTTCCGTCTCGAAGACATAATCCTTCCGCACCTTCAGCCAGGGTAGCTGCCGCCGCTCGGCCGCAACGCGTTCGCGTAACCGCGTCAGTTCCTTCTCGCGGTTTAGATGTGCCTTGTGGGCCTCGAACCAGTCTTCGCGCGAAACGACCTTGTTGCGATGCATGAACTTCTCCCTGTCTGCACCCCAAGGACGTACGGGATGGGCGCGAGCCGACATCGCCGCTGCCAGGAATGCCCAGAGGAAATAAGAATGCGAATGCCTGGCCCCAAGGCCGGCGCGCCAAAACAAAAAACCCGGGCACGTCGGCCCGGGTTTGAAGGGAAGGGATAGCAGGGGGTCTTCAGGCAGCCTGTTCCAGGCTCGCCTTCCATTTGCCGAGTGCGGCCAGATGGTTCATATGGGCGCGGTGGGTGAAGGCGGCCTGGCCGGCGGCGATGTTGGACGCCTTGCCGCTCCAGGCCTTCTGCGGCGCCGCCTGCAGCGCGCGGCCGTAGGAGAAGGTCAGCTTCCACGGGTGCGGACCGATGGCGTTGATGGCGTTGAGGTTGGCGGTCGCCTCCTCGTCCTCCTGGCCGCCGGAGAGGAAGGCGATGCCCGGTACCGCCGCCGGCACCGTCTCGCGGAACAGCTTTATGGTCTTTTCGGCGACTTGCTCGGGACTGTCCACGATGCCCGACTTCTTGCCCGACAGGACCATGTTCGGCTTCAGGATCGTGCCTTCAAGCACGACGCGGGCCGCGTGGAGTTCGTCGTAGAGCCTTGTCAGCGTCGCCTTGGAAACCTCGTAACAGGTGCCGATGTCGTGGGCGCCGTCCATCAGCACTTCAGGCTCGACGATCGGCACGATGCCGGCTTCCTGGCAAAGGGCGGCATAGCGGGCGAGCGCATGGGTGTTCGCGCCGATCGAGGTGGCCGAGGGGACGCCCCTGGCGGTGTCGATGTCGATCACCGCACGCCATTTGGCGAAGCGGGCGCCGAGCTTGTAATAGTCGGCAAGCCGTTCGCGCAGGCCGTCGAGGCCTTCGGTGACGGTGTCGCCGGGAAAGCCGGCCAGCGGCTTGGCGCCGGCATCGACCTTGATGCCGGGAATGGCGCCTGATGCCTTGATGATGTCGACCAGAGGCGTGCCGTCGGCGGCCTTCTGGCGGATGGTCTCGTCATAGAGGATGACGCCGGAAATGTACTTGGTCATCGCGTCCCTGGAGCGGAACATCATCTCGCGGTAGTCGCGGCGGCTGTCGGCGGTCGATTCGACGCCGATGACGTCGAAGCGCTTCTTGATGGTGCCGGAGCTTTCATCGGCGGCCAAGAGGCCCTTGCCGTTGGCCACGATCGCGGCGGCAATGTCTTCGAGACGTTCGCTCATCATGCTTCTCCTGAACCGGTTGATCTGCGCCTAGCAGAACACTACCGCCAAAGGAATGACGCCGGAAAGCTCGAATCGATTGAAAGTCGCCGGCGCCGCCGCCGGCTCCCTTCGAGTTGATCGAATTGCCGGGGAGCCGCCGAACGCTTCAGCGCTTCAGCACGTCGACGCCGGGCAACGGCTTGCCTTCCATCCACTCCAGGAAGGCGCCGCCGGCGGTCGAGACATAGGTGAAGTCGTCGGCGACACCGGCATGGTTGAGCGCCGCCACCGTATCGCCGCCGCCGGCGACCGAAACCAGCTTGCCGGCCTTTGTGCGCGCGGCCGCATGCTTGGCCGCCGCCACCGTGGCGTAATCGAACGGCTCGATCTCAAAGGCGCCGAGCGGGCCGTTCCACACCAGCGTCGCGGCGCGGTCGATCCACTCTCCGATCGTCGTCACGGTCTTGGCGCCGACGTCGAGGATCATTCCATCGGCTGGCACGTCGGAGATGGCGACGGTCTCGCAGGCGGCGCCCGCCTTGAATTCCTTGGCGACGACACCGTCGACCGGCAGGATGATGGCGCAGCCGGCTTCGGCGGCCTCGATCATGATCCGCTTGGCGGTCGGGGCCAGGTCATGCTCGCAAAGCGACTTGCCGACATCGGTGCCGCGCGCGGCGAGGAAGGTGTTGGCCATGCCGCCCCCGATAACCAGCGCGTCGACCTTCTTCACCAGGTTCATCAACAGGTCGATCTTGGTCGAGACCTTGGCGCCACCGACGATGGCGACGACCGGACGCACCGGATTGCCCAAGCCCTTCTCCAGCGCCTCAAGTTCGGCCTGCATGGTGCGGCCGGCAAAGGATGGCAGCAGGCGCGCCAGCCCTTCCGTCGAGGCGTGCGCCCGGTGGGCCGCCGAAAAGGCGTCGTTGACGAAGATGTCGCCATTGGCGGCGAGCCGTTCGGCAAAGGCGGGATCGTTCTTCTCCTCGGCCTTGTAGAAGCGGGTGTTTTCGAGCAGCAGCACGTCGCCCTTGTCCATGGCGGCGACAGCGCTGCCCGCCGTGTCGCCGACGCAATCGGAGGCGAAGCCGACGGGGCGGCCGAGCACCTGCGCGGTGGCCCTGGCGATCGGCTCCAGCGAGAATTCGGCCGAGGGGCCATCCTTGGGCCGGCCGAAATGGGCGAGCAGGATGACCTTGGCACCCTTGCCGGACAATTCGGCGATGGTCGGCGCGATGCGCTCGATGCGGGTGGCGTCGGTGACCTTGCCGTCGGCGACGGGAACGTTGAGGTCGACGCGCACCAGCACGCGCTTGCCGCTTATGTTGCCGATGTCGTCCAGTGTCTTGAAGGCAGCCATGCCGGTCCCTTTCGTCTGAAAATCGCCGGGACCATACCCCGCATCGGCGGCGATGCAAGGCTTAGGCCGAGGTCGGATGCGAAATTTTGAGACCGGCGCGGACATAGTCCGTGAATACCACTCCGGCGTATGTGGGGGCGGTGCAAACGGTCGCCCGAGTCAGCGTTCGACCGATGCCTTCTCGACCGGCGGCTCAGGGGTGTCATCCGCTTGTGCCGCCACCTGCGCCTCGGCCGGCTTGCGCCAGTTGCGGATAAAGGCGCTCAGACGGTCGCCCATCTCGCCGGCGCTGAGGAAGACCGGCACGCGCGCAACCGGCGCGGTCGGCTCGAAGGAGAGGCCCAGACCCGTGATCCTGCCCTTGTCGTCGACATCCCTGACGATCAGTTCGATCGGGCCGAGCAGCACGCGGTCGGCATATTCGGCATGGCCGCCGAGCCGCGCCGTGACCAGCGCGCCGACGGTCTGTTTCTGCTCGGCCTCGGTGAGACCGGGCGCATAGGCGGCTTCCAGTTCGGCTGCGGAACGCGCCGGATCGACGGCGAAGGCACCGAAGAAATCGGCATCCTCCGGGTCGACCACGGCGCGGCTGGCAAACAGCTTGTCGAGCAGGCGCGGATAGCGGTCGGGCACGAAGATGTAGACCTGATCGCCGGCGGCGAGCCGGCCCATGTCCTGGAAACGCATCGAACGGCCGTCACGCAGCACCAGCGAGGGCCGGGCCCAGCGCGGGATGCGCTCGCCGCGCGCCACCGGGCTGCCCGGCGCCACGCGATAGGCAAGGAGCTCGTGATGCGCGGAGCCAGGCAGTTCCAGTTCGACCTTGTCCAGCGGTCCGAGCCGCGCCGGCACGATCAGACCGAGGCGACGCGCCAGCGGGCCGACCGTCCAGCCCTGGATGACCAGCGACACCAGAACGATGATGAAGGCGGCGTTGAAGATGCTGCGGCCGTTCTCCAGCCCGCCGAGCAGCGGTGTGATGGCGAGCAGGATCGAGACGGCGCCGCGCAGGCCGACCCAGGAGACGAAGGCGACTTCGGGACGCGGCAGGCGGAATGGGATCAGGCAGAGCCACACGGCGACAGGTCTGGCAATGAACATCAGGAACAGGCCAAGCGCTATCGCAGGCACCATGATCGCCGGAAATTGCGAAGGCGTGGCGAACAGGCCGAGGATGAGAAACATGATGATCTGCGCCAGCCACGACATGCCGTCCTGGAAGCGCTTCAGGATGGTGACGGCGCGGATGTCGGAATTGCCTGCGATGAGCCCGGCGATATAGACCGCCAGGAAGCCCGAGCCGCCAATCGCGCCGGCGGCCGCGAAGACCATCAGCGACAGGGTCAGCACGAAGATCGGCAGCAGGCCATGGTCGAGGTTGAGCCGATCGACCAGGCGTACGATGGCGAGGCCGCCAAGCACGCCGACGATGGCGCCGAGGCCCATGTTGACGAGGAAGCCGAGGATCAGGTTGGTGACCAGGACATTGGCTTCGGGATTGGCGTGGGCGGCGATGATCTCGACCAGCGTGATGGTCAGGAAGATGGCGATCGGATCGTTGGTGCCCGATTCCACCTCGAGCGTGGAGCGCACGCGCTCGCGCAGATTGATCTCGCCGGCGCGCAGCAGGAAGAACACGGCCGCCGCGTCGGTCGAGGCGACGGCGGCACCGAGCAGGAAGGATTCCAGCCAGCTGAGATCGAGCAGATAGTAGGCGGCGGCGCCGAACAGGCCGGTGGTGAGAAGCACGCCGAAGGTCGCCAGCGACAGGGCCGGTCCTGCCGCCTGCCGCAATGCGTTGAGCGGCGTGCCGAAACCGGAATCGAACAGAATGACGGCGAGCGCCAGTGAGCCGGCAAAATAGGCGATACGGGCGTTGTCGAACTGGATGCCGAGGCCGTCGGTTCCGGTGGCGAGCCCGATGCACAGAAACAGGAGCAGGAGGGGGGCGCCGAAGCGGAAGGCGATCAGGCTCGAAAACGCGGCGGCGACAACAAGTGCCGTGCCGACCAGCGTAACGAGATAGATCGCATGCTCCATCCGTGATTTGCCCCTCGAATTCCTCTGCTTGCTGGCTTTACGGGAGAGTGGGGCGAAGGCGTGACCAGTGCAAGGCGGGAGGGTGGTTTTTTGCCCCGCGCCGCCGATT
>NZ_RZSJ01000203.1:0-9634 GCF_003998025.1 Mesorhizobium sp. M8A.F.Ca.ET.021.01.1.1 | reverse complement strand
ATATCGAAAGGGTATGGCGCTCGAAGTGTTCGGCGGCCTGGTCGCGCATCAGTTCAAATGCGCTACGGCGTTCGAGCAGCGTCTGACCTTGCGCGATCAGCCTTTCGAGTTCGACGGACTTGACCTCGGATCCATCTTGTTCCCGTTGCAGGCGCTGCTGAGCGAGTTCGTTGTCGTCGAGCTCGCGTTCGATCCGATGCGTTGCGCGGTGGAACAGGTTGACCGCGCCCCACAGGAGTTCCTCAAGGTCGGGTTCAAGCCGTGTGTCGGCCAGCGCTACCACCAGGGCGTCGAAGATGTCGGATATGCTGGCCGCGATAGCGTGGCCTTCGGGAAGCGGGCGTGGATCGGGTTCGTCGTCGAAGGGACGGTGACCGTAGAGCTGGAGTTCCTGGAGGACGTGGTCAGTCGGAGATGACGTATGCGATGGTTTGAAGGCGGTGTCATCGTGGTCGTCCATGGTGGTTTTCCTTCTCCGTAACGGCCGCGCCATCGCGGCCTTCATGGCGACGAAGGCGGCGGGCGGCCTGGACTTGCACCCGCAGCGCCAGCGCAGGGCCGCAACGACAGTGGAGGATGGCGACAGCCTGGTTATTTTGTTTCGCGATGGAAAGGCCCGCTTCCTCACGCGGCTACCGCGTGGGGTGGAACGGGCCGCCGGAAAATAGCCGGAGCGCAGCCATTGTCAGTCCGGGCCGGTCGCGGCCCGATCGCCCTCTGGAAGGCCTTGGGGCGGTTTTTTGCGGGGAGGATCACCATGCACACATGGATCGCCCGACAGCGACCTGCCCGTCTCCTCCTCTTTCCGGTCACCCCGTCAGGGCCATGAAGCGGGCGACATCATGGGGGGCGATTTGAGGGCGCAAGATCGCTCTTAGGGCATCGAGACCAAGCAGCCGCAGGTCCTCGTTGAAGTCACCAAGTCGCGGCGTCAGCACCTTCGCCTCGATCCCCGCCGAGTTGGCGCGTATGACAAGGGTCGCCACGGCCCCATCTCCCGCCGGATCTTTGTCGCGGGCGATATAAAGTCGCCGCAGGGCGCAGGGGAACTGTATTGCTGACAGATGAGCCGCCGATAAGGCTGCGATCGCCGGCATTGTCGGCAGCGCCGAGCGTTGCGAGAGCATTGTCTCGATGCCTTCACCGGCCACCACCACATCGCAGCCGACACCGAAGCGGACCGCGTGCCCAAGTAGTTCGCCCATGGCCCGCCTGGGAGTATCTACCGGAGCGCGGCCGAGATGGGCCTCGCTGAAACCCTGGGGATCGAGCCAGGTACGGTGTGCGCCAGTAAGCTTGCCAGTGAGGTCGGTGACGGCTGCAATCATCGCCGGCCAGGTCTCGGTCGGGCCGTTATCGTCGGGACGGTAATAACAATGCGGATGAAACCGCAGACATCCGGTCTTGTGCAGAGCTGTTATGCCGCGTGCACGCAAATACGTCTCCACGAGCGTCCTTGAAATCGGTTGCGACATGGAAATCAGTCGCCGCGCGGCCTCCGCGGAACCGGAAGGGGCGAGGGTCTTGGTCCACATCGGTGCTGTCGGCTGCTGTTCGGAACGCGGCAAGCTTAGGAAGGTGCGGGCTTCCGCAGCGACATCGCGAAAGTCGATCAGACCGCAGCTCTCCCGGATAACATCCAGCAAGTCGCCGTGCTCTCCCGTGGCAGCGTCGGTCCATTTGCCGGCCGGGCCTTTGGGAGAGTCGTTCAGCCGCACGTACATCGAACGCCCTGGCGTGTTTTGGGCGTCGCCGATCTGCCAATAGTTGCCCTGGCGTCGGCCGTTTGAGAGATAGTGGCGACATACCGCCTCTGCCTGCTGCCCGAGACGGCGCGCAAGATCATGCTGGTTTTGCGGCACGGTGCGCCTCCAAGGGAAAGGCCCGCCGTCGCCGGCGGGCCAGATGAGGAATTTCCGCCGCTCATTCAGCCGCGATCGTGTGAAGTGCTTTGTCGGCTTCGTCATTTTGGGCGAAGCGGTCGGCTTCGCCCATGGACGTTTCGCCGTCGTTCTCCGCCGTCGGTTCGACCACGGGTTCCGACGCTTGCGTTTCCTCGACTTCTGCTTCCCGGTGCCCCGGCGTGCGCAGCGGTTCGGGGAGCCAGCCGGCGTCGGCGATCAGCATTTCCGCCTCACTTGCCATGTCGCCCTTCTTCAGATGCATCAACCGGTCAGCAGCCTGCTGTCCTTTCGCTTCGGTGACCGCCTGGAGAATGCGGGCCTTCGTGACGCGGCCTAGGAAGTTGTCCACAGCCGGCCGCCAGCCGGCCGCCGCCATGTCGAGCTCGACGGCCTGCGCCAGCCGGTCGGCATGGGCGAGCGCACGTGGCCGCCGGTTCCACGCTTCATGCACGGCGTTCACCGACAGACTGACGATGTGAGCGAACAGCGCGGTCTGGCGATCGCGATCCCAGTCCCGAAGCGCGTCCCACAGGTCCGCCGCTTCCTTCGGCAAAGCCTTGGCCCAGTCGTCGTGTCGGACGCGGATCGCCTGACCACAGATGCTGTCGTTCAACCCTTGAGCTTGGGCGCCGAAGCTAATGCTCTTCAGATCCAGTTCCAGGCAGCTTTCTGATCCGTATTGGTAGAAGATCTTCAGCGCGAGCGCGTGCAACGCTGCGAGGAAGGCGATGTCAGGCCGTTCGCCTAGCGCCTGGCGCAAGCCAAGCGTGCGATGTGCCGTCAGCTCCGTCATGAGCCGGTCCGAGATAGGCGAAAGCCCTTCATTATCTTCGGGCTCGGCCAGCGGCTCGCTATCCATCCTGACGCCGTCGTCATCATGAATCGCCCCAGCCGTGAGATGCTCGTTTCCGCCTTCGGCCGTCTGTGTATCGACCGGTAGTTCGTCTTCAGAACGCACATGGCCGCGCTCGACGCGCAGACAACCGTCAGGAGCGATGCTGATAAAGGCGCCGGCGCGGGCAATATCGGCTGGGTCGAAGGCGATTGGTCGGGCCTCGAAGGATTCGAGGCCAGTCTCCAATTCAGCGAGACGTTGATCGATCTCGTCCGGAAGGTCCTCCACGCTGTCATATTGCTCGGACAGACGATCGAACTCGGCCTGCAAGGCCTCGCGCGTCGTCACCTCCTCGGCCGAAAGCGGCATCGGCTCGCCGCGAAGTTGGCGGAGCCCGAAGGTGTGGCCGTAGGCGAAGTCGGGCGCGACCTCGATCCACTTCCAGCCTTCGACGAGAACCGCCTCCGCCTCACGTTCCAGCTTTTCCGCGACCAGCCGATCTACCAGCAGGACGTCCTGCAGCCAGCCGCCATCATCCCCCTGGAACAGGTCGCGCATAACTATGCCTCCGGCATCGCCGTACGCTTCGATGCCGATGAACTGCACCCGCTTGTCTGACGTACGCACCGCGCCCTCGGTCAGCATACGGCGGATGGCATAGGGCTGCTTGTCATAGGAAGCCTTCATGCGCTCGAACACCTGCTGCTGGCGTTCGTGGTCGCCGGAGACGGTGAACGCCATGAGTTGATCGAGTGTCAGGCCGTCCTCCGCGTAGGTTTCAAGCAGCGACGGCGACACCGAGGCCAGCTTCAAGCGCTGCTTGACGACACTGACCGAGACGAAGAAGGCAGCAGCGATTTCCTCCTCCGACTGGCCCTTCTCTCGCAGGGCGAGAAAGGCGCGGAACTGATCGAGGGGGTGCAAGGGTGCTCGCTGGACGTTTTCCGCCAGAGAGTCCTCTTCGGCAATGCCTTCCTCGCGCACGACGCAGGGGACCGGCGCTGTCTTGGCGAGCCGCTTTTGCCTCACTAGCAGCTCCAATGCACGATAACGCCGGCCGCCGGCCGGAATCTCGAACATGCCGGTTTCGACACCGGCTTCGTCTTTGACCGGTCGCACGCTGAGGCCTTGCAGCAGTCCACGGCGGACAATGTCCTCGGCGAGTTCCTCGATCGATATGCCAGCCTTCACGCGCCGGACATTCGCCTGGCTGAGCAAGAGCTTGTTGAAAGGAATGTCGCGCGAGGGCGACAGGGTGATCTTTTTGGCATTGGTAGCCATCAGGATGTACTCCGCGACGGGCGGCCCAAAGCCACTCTCTCGGCCTCCAACCCGTCACGAAGCGCAGCGCCGCCCTCTGACTCTTGAGGCGGCGCCGCGGAACGACGAAGAAGTAGAAGGACGCGAAGCAACGAAGCTGGAGACTGCGTTCGCATCTCCGGCACCCGAAACTCACGCCGCTCGGTCGAGCAGTTTCTTCGCCCGCGCCTCCAGATCGAGCCGAGCATCCTGATGAGCCTTGTCGCGCGCTACCGCCGTGATGCCCTGCACGAAGTCGAACACGCTTTCAGGCTTACGCCCTTCCTCGGCCAGCACCGTCTCAATGATCTTCGCCGCCTCGGCTTTGGAGAAGCCGCGCTTGCGCAGGAAGTCGCAGCGGTCCTCATCGGTGCGGGCGACGATCCGCTCCCGCGCCGCCTTGATGCCGTTGACGAAGGGCACTGACGAGGAGTTGGCGAAGCGTGCCAGCGCCGGTGCGGCCTCGTGCGCGAAACGCGATGCAGCGTATTTCGAATGGCGGATGGTAATCTCCTCGAAACCTTCAACACCCCAGAGATTGCGGTTCTGGCAGACGGCGCGGAGGTAGAAGCTCGCTATGCCGAGCGTCTTGGCGCCGACCTCCGAGTTCCAACAGTAGAAGCCGCGGAAATAGAGATCGGGCGAGCCATCCGGGAGCCGCCCAGCCTCGATCGGGTTGAGGTCGTCGACCAGAAAAAGGAAGACGTCGCGGTCGGAGGCATAGAGCGTCGTAGTGTCCTTCGTGACGTCGATGTGAGGATGGTAGACGCCGGTGGACCATTCAAGTACGCCGGGCACTTTCCACCGGGTGTCGCCGGTGCCGTTGCCGGCGATACGCTGCACGGCGGCGACGAGTTCATGGTCGAAGATGCGGCCGTAGTCCGGGCCGATGAGCGCGCGCAGCTCGATGCGACCATCCTCGGTCTCGAGCGTCTTCACCTGCTCGGCGCGGTGGGACGCCAGGCCGTACTGCAAATTAATCCCGGCGAGCGGTGCTGGAAGCTGGCGCAGATAGGCCGTCGGGGCGCCAACGAGGCTCGCGAGTTGGCCAAAGCTCCAATGGGTCGGGATAATGGGCGTGTCCTTGCCTGGCAGCACCAGCGATAGGCGTTCGGCATCGTCTCGGCTTGCCTCCACCCGAATAGCCGCGCTGTCCACCGTCCTCGTCCGGCTGCGCTCGGTCCGGATCTGCACCGCGGCGAATAGCTCCGACAAAGACAGGTAGCGCTCATCGGCCGGCCGCGAAAACCATTCCGAGGATACGCGGCCAATCCGCTCGCCGCGGCTCACATCCACCTTATATCCGCCCGAACGATCCCGGGTGGCGTCCAAAACTTGTGTCATGGGTCGTCTCCATGACGGGCGCCGGGAGCCACTCTCCCAGCTATCAGCCCGTCACGGAAGCTCATCCAAACTCTCACTCTCTTGTCTCAGGATGTCGGGCCGCAATATTCGCGCTCCTTCGAGAGTCCCTTGTCGCCGACCCAACTTTTTTGCTGCGACGCAGCCGATATCACATTCGAGCGAATACTCATCCGATCTGAAATTGACGATGGTTATTGTATGCACCGCCGATTTCTACGCCAGGGTGTCCCAATCACCGCAGAATAGATTTGATGTCATTCACACATCGCCCTTGGATCCGTACATTCCGACCGGATGATCGCCTAAGTAAGCTCTATGCGATGACGATCAGCTTGTTTTCCAATGTCTCCCCGAAAGGCAAGCAATGAGCATTACAGAGCAGTTGGACGACCGTACGCCCCTACGAATTAACATAGCTGCCGAAATCGCCTTTCCGGACGGCTCTATGGGTGCGGCAGGTCTACGAAAAGAACGAGATGCTGGCCGTCTTCAGACAGAGTTGATTGCTGGCAAGGAATACGTCACTTTGGCAGCGATCGCAGAAATGAGAGAACTATGCCGCGGACGTCGAAAGGAGCGCGCCTTGTGTGGCGCGCCGAAAGCAGAAGGGTGGACGGAAAGCTCCGCAACGCAGCCGGCTGGTTCATCCGCGACGGCGCAACCTTCCTCAGCGCTTGCGGCGGCACTGGCGAACGCGAACGCGCTGAAAAGCGGCTCGCCAGTCACATTACCGAAAAATACCGACCGGCCCGCGAGCGCGGTCGTGATTCCGCCACGGTCTCGATAGCAGACGCCGTAAGCGTATACCTTACCGACGTCGCGCCCTCGCACGCCAAGCCGAAGGAAACCGCCGAACGGCTGATCGTTGTTCTAACGTGGTTCGGCGACAAAAAAATCGGCGACATCGATGGCAAGATGTGTCGCGATTACGCCAAGGCACACGGCAAGGGCGCTGCCGCCAGGCGTCAGTTGGAGGATTTGAGAGCGGCGCTGAACCATTATCATCGCGAAGGCTACATAACTTCTGCGCCGGCAATTGTGCTGCCCGCGAAGGCAGCACCGCGCGACCGCTGGCTGACCCGCGACGAGGCAGCCGCCCGTCAGGCTGCCTGATCGCCTCCTGGCACATGTGCGCCGATGGGCGAGCACACCGCTGGAGATCAAGACCAAGGGCCGCGGAAAAAGCGCCAGCATTGGCCGCATGATCGCCCATGACTACGTGGTCGAGTGGAACGGCAAACCGGTGCAGTCGATCAAGAAGGCCTTCCGCTCGGTGGTCGAGGCAGCCGGACTTGGCTGGTATGAGGAGGTTGCGACACCGCACGGCAGCGCCCGGCGCGTCTTCCGCACAGACATCACCCCGCACGTTTTCCGCCACACGGCCGCGACCTGGCTGATGCAGCGCGGTTCCGATCCCTGGGCAGCGGCCGGATACCTCGGTATGAGCGTTCAAGTGCTCATTCAGACTTATGGCCATCATCACCCCGATTTTCAGGCCCAGGCCGCTGAGGCAATCGTCTCCAAGTCACGGATGCGAAACCTGCCCAAAACGACAGTCAGCACGCGCGCGGCACAGAAGGAGAACATTTCCAGCTACCCCACAGTTACCCCACAGATATACCGGAAATAAACGTGAACATTGGCCTTCAGACGACACCAGAAATGGCGGAAATCCGGGCTTTTGCTGCCTAACCCGCCCGTTCGGGACGAGGGGGTCGCAGGTTCAAATCCTGCCACTCCGACCAGAAAGAACAATGTATTAGCGCATCCCGACTTTGGCGCAATCGGCGATTCACCTGATAGGCCTGCGTCCAGGCTGATGCCTTTTCCCTCAGCGCGGGGAACGGACACGAAATCCCTTTCCTCGCATGACGCATGAGCACCGAGGTTCCTGCATCGTGCCGGTCAATCTGCGGGGAGTGTTCGCGGCGTCGCTGCCACGGATCACACTCCGACAGGGCATGGCGCGCGGCGCCTAACGGAGGCCGAAGAAGCTCAATATCGCAATGACGATGACCACCGCTCCAACGAGCCAAATGATATTGTTCATAGTCTCTCTCCTGTTGCCTGGTGAGCCCGCGCCTCTGGCGGAGGACACGGGCCGATCAGCCTTTGCCGACTGATCTTCAGCAGACCTCAATTGTGATGCCTGCCGCGGAGATAGAACAGTTAGACCCTCCTAATGTTCCGCAGCCTGAGTGAAACCGTAGAGAACGCGATGCCGCGACTAGCCGTGGCATGAGGATGGCTAGGGGGCGGTGGCTAAATGTTGCGGTTTTTGCATCCTTGGCTAGCGACGCCATAGCCGCCCTTCGACCTGCCGCACGTCCCCGCCTGTCCCGGGAAACCCGGAACCAAAGGGGTCAGCGGCAGTTGTATCCAAGGAAGGGCTAATCAAGGCAATGGAGAAATTGCAGTGAAAACAATGATCATGTGCGCTTTGGCGCTTTCGATGGGATTGCCCGCTTTGGCTTCGGCCGCTGAGGCGGACGTTGTCGTCACGACCCATCATCGACATCACAACCAGGTCAGGATCATCAACGAGGAAGGTCAGCGGCTTCATCACCGTCACCACGGAACGATTGCGTTCTACGACCATGGTCGCCGGCATCATTATCGGCAGGATCGGGATGCCGTTGTCGTCACCGGCTCCATCTCCACCCACCGTCACCACCACCCGGTGGTGATCGAAAACGGCGGTTACTGATTACCGACTGGTGGCCCGGCTCTCGATCAAGCCTGGCCACCAGATGACTTTCCCTGGCACGCTATGCGCGGCTGAAAATCCAGGCGCAGTGGACCGTGCCAGTCCTGAATACCCCATCACCGCTGGTAAGTTATGGAAGCTCGGCTCGGGTCAGGCAATTTTCCCGACGCTGGCCAGTCCAGCCAGGGTTTGTGCCAAATCCAGGGTTCGCTCGCCACTTGGAAGAGCGAGCGAACCCTGTCAGCGCAGGAAGGGACTGGATTGCGCCGATGTGCGAGGAGGTTAGCCGAGGACTATTGCGGCCACCATGAAAGTGATGGCCGTCGCGAAGATCGGTGCGAGCAACCAACGCGCCTGGTCAACACTCTTCTCCATCGGCTTCCTCCCACAATCTGCTAGCGGACAAACGGCGGCAATCAGCGGCCGTTCCGGGTTCCGCGCCCGGCAAGACCATTGCGTCCTGGTGCAAGACTTAAGTCCCGCGCCTTACCAGACCGAAGCCCTAACCGGGAACGTTTGCCCGCGCTCCAAGTTCGGTTGATTGGGCGCGAGGACCATCAAAAAACGAGACGGAATAAATGACCAGCACAATCTCGAATCGTGAAGACGCAAGATCCGATATCTTGCAGCTGCGCGTGGCAGACCTCCGGAGCAGGATGCGCAGCGCGCGGATCACCGAGGGCGAAATCAAGACCTTCCAAAAGGTCGCGGCGGTAATGGAGGACGGTCAAGGCCGGATCGATGGCGACGACTTGATCGCCGCATCCTTCGTTACCGACGCGCTGACGGACACGACACGTCCTGAATGACCATGCCAACAATCAGCAGGCTTTTTGAATCCCATCCCGAAGCGACCCGGATCGCCGGCAACCTTTTGGCGGCCGGGGTTCCGCGCGTACAGATCGCCATTATCGGGCCCTACCACGACGAAATCGGTGTCCTGAAATCTCCGGCAGTCATGCTTGGCGCTGCCGCCGGGCTGTTGGCGTGCCTGGGCGCTTTTGCTGCTTACGGCATCAATCCTTTCGCAACCGGCCTGTCGGCGATGGCCCTGACAGGCACGTTCTGCGGCTGCGCCCTCGGCGGCTTGCTCGGACCCTTGGTCGCGACCGCCAGAAGGCCGGAGCGCCGCAGTGTCGGCGAAGGGATCGTGCTGGTGACAGCCCATGTCGATGACAACGCGGCCGACATTGCCCAAATGGTGCTCGGCGGCGGTTGTGTCCCCATGACCGGATTGGCCGCCGAAGCAGCGTAAGAATTTTCGACGACAGTGAGACGGGCCGGTAACCAGCGCAGAGCCGGCCGGCCGGTCAAACTTTGACGAAAAGGGCATCCGCGCTAGTTTGACCGACGAATATGAGGGGGCCGGCACACGGCGAACCGGACGCGAATATGAATTTGATCTCAACAACAGGGTCAGCACCGGTTCTTCTGGCTGCCATGCTCCTGGTTGGCGGATGCGGGACGATCGGCGGAAGGGCCGATCCGGCCAAATACGAGAGCATGAGCTGCACCGAGCTTAAC
>NZ_RZSJ01000202.1:0-9644 GCF_003998025.1 Mesorhizobium sp. M8A.F.Ca.ET.021.01.1.1 | reverse complement strand
GCGCTGCTGCACATCGGCAGGCGCGTGTCCTGGCTGTTCGTGACGCTGTGCTCCTTCACCACCTATGCGCTGTCGCACAATATCGGCGGCTCGGTGTTTTCCGGCGCCGTCATCCGCTACCGCGCCTACGGCACCAGGGGCCTGACCGGCCAGGAGGTCGGCGTGCTGGTGGCGGTCTGCTGGATAACCTTCGTGCTGTCGACGATTCTCGCCGCAGGCCTCGTGCTGGTGTTCGAGCCGCAGATTATCGACCGCTTCTCCGGCATCGCCCATCACGGCCTGTCGGAGGCTGCGGGCATTGCGATGCTGGTCCTCGTCGCGGCCTATATATTCGGCAGCTGGCTGCATCTGCGCCCGCTGAAGATCGGCAGCTTCCAGTTGCACTATCCGGCGCTGCCGATCGTCGCCAGGCAGTTGCTGATCGGCCCGATCGAGTTGCTGGCGGCGGCCGCGATCATCTTCTTCGCCCTGCCCGAGATGCACAATCCCGGTTATTTCGTCGTGCTCGGCGTCTTCCTCGTCTCCTTCTCGGTCGCCCAGATATCGCACGCGCCGGGCGGCCTCGGCGTGTTCGAAGTGGTGTTCTTGGCCGGGCTTTCCGACATGGACCCGGTCGGCGTGCTGGCCGCGCTGCTGGTGTTCCGGCTGTTTTATCTGATCATCCCGCTGTTTCTGGGCCTGGGCATCGTGCTGTTCTTCGAACGCTCGCAATTCAGCCGCAAGGAGAGCTGAGCCCGGAGTTCTCACGCCGCTGGAAAAAGGTGGCGTTTGAAACCGGTGATAAAAGCTGGCGATTGAACCGCGGAGCAGGCTTGACTATTTTCCGCTGGCGGCTACAAGGCAGCGCTCAAGCGGCTCAGCCGTTCGGCCCGCGCGGTCCACGACCGCGCCTGCTGGGGAATAGGTTAACGGTAGACCCACGGACTCTGACTCCGTTAGTCCTGGTTCGAATCCAGGTTCCCCAGCCAAAAACTCTGCGACAAGAACAATGACTTGCAGGGAAATTTGGCCTGTTTCATTTCGCGTTCCCATGCTCCTTCAGGCTCGCCGCATAAGGCAGCGCCATGCCCACCGATAACCAGTACATTCTCGAAAGCATCCGACAGGGATGCGTGATGCTCTCCGAGGACGAGTTCGTCATCGACAGGCTGGTGAAGTATGTCGGCAACGGGCGGGTCCGGTGGCACGTCGAATTTCGTGGACATCGAATCGAGCTGACGACCGGCCAGCTCAAGAAGCAGCCTACGTTCCGAAGGAAGATGCTCGAACAGGCCAGCGTGCTGCCGCCTCAGCGCACCGGGGCCAACTACAGGCGATGGGCTATCGATCTGCGGAAGAACGCCATCGAGCTTCCCTGGCGGGATAGACCGGTTGATGCCGGTTTCGCTATCGACAGGCTTGTCGGCCATGGGGACGACCGCTGGACTGTCGAATACCAAGGCAAGGCAATCAAGTTCACGACGACCAAGCTGCGCAGGCAAACCAGTTTCCGCAAAAGGATGCTGCTCAAGGCCAAGGTGCTGCCGCCCCAGTTGGACCCGGTTGCCTATCGGAAGTGGGCGGACTGGTTGATTCAAAACGCCACGGAGGCCGCACCGCAGGCCGGCGATGCCGTGATGACCGAGAAAAGTTGGCTTGACGACCTGCCGGAGCTAGCCGGCTGGCAAAGCGACGCGCCGTTCGAAGGCGAGTAACGCGGCGCCGTCGTCGGTCAGATCCCACCAACGCCAGAACAACGATGGCCCTCATCGCGTTTGCCATGCCTACAGATTTTGGCACACATTCATGGCGAAGAATCTGGCCAGGGCTAGGCTCGCGGCCAACCTGCTTGAATGAGACCACATGGACCGCTTCAATCTTGGCGCCTACCGCCGCCCCATCTCTACCCGCTCGGCAGAAACCCAGCGCTGGTTCGATATTGGCCTGAACTGGTGCTACGGCTTCAACCACGAAGAAGGCATCAAGTGCTTTGAGAAGGCCCTGGAGACCGATCCTGCCTGCCCGATGGTCCACTGGGGTATCGCCTACGCGGCTGGGCCTTTCTACAATCTGACCTGGAAGGAGCATGGCGAGGCCGAGGCCGACAGCGCGGCGAAGCGTTGTTTCGAGCACGTCCAGCTCGCGCGCTCCAATGCGGCGTCAGCCAGCGAGGTCGAAAGGCAACTGATCGAGGCACTGGCCTGCCGCTTCCAGAAGCCGCACCGGGTAAGCCCCCAGGAATTCGAGCAGTGGGACGATGCCTATGCCGCTGCGATGCGGCGGGTCCATGAAAACTTTCCCGACGACCATGACGTGATGGCGCTGTTCGTCGAGGCGCTGATGATGCGCACGGTGCGGCGGCTCTGGAACCTCAAGACCGGTGCACCGGCGCCAAATTCAGACGTGATCGAGGCGCTGGAGGTTTGCGAGCGGTCAATCCGGCTCGCAGACGAGGCCGGTATCGCGCAGCACCCGGCGATCGTCCATCTGCACATTCATCTCCTGGAAATGTCCACCATGCCGGAACGCGGCATGCGCTCAGCCGATCTGCTCGGCGAGATGTGCCCCGATGCCGGACACATGAACCACATGCCGGGGCATATCTATGTGCTGTGCGGCGAATATGAAAAAGCCAAGCTTGCCAGCGAAAAGGCGGTTGGGGCCAACGACCTCTATCTCGCCTATGCCGGCGAGCCGACCTACTACCTGCTCGGCTGCTGTCACGATCTGCACCTGATGATGTTCACCTGCATGTTGTCAGGCCAGTACCAGCCGGCACTGTGGGCTGCCGACAAGGTGCGCAGCCTGGTGACGCGTGACGTGGTCGCCATCCAGGACCGGCCCAAACTCACCCAGACCGTGGAAGGCTATCATGCGATGAAATCGCACGTGTTGGTGCGCTTCGGTCGGTGGCAGGAGATCATCGATGAACCAAGGGTCGCCGAGCCCGGCCTCTATGTGCTGACGGCGGCCATGCAGCACTACGCCAGGGGCGTCGCGCATGCGACGTTGAGGCGATTCGCCGAAGCCGAGCGCGAGCGCGAACTGTTTCACCAGCACCTCGAAGGCATTGCACCCGAGCGGCGTTTCCTCAGCAACCCGACCCGCGCCTCGCTCGCCGTCGGTGCCGCCTTGCTCGACGGCGAGCTTGCCTACCATCAGGGCCGGCACGAGGAGGCCTATGGCCATCTCAGGCACGCGGTCGAGCTGGATGACAATCTTTCCTACACCGAGCCGTGGGCGTGGATGCACCCGCCGCGCCATGCGCTGGCCGCGCTGCTTCTCGACCAGGGGCATGCGGCGGAAGCCGAGCAGGTTTATCGCGACGATCTCGGCCTGAGCGCCACGGTGCAGCGCTGTGCCCAGCACCCGGACAATGTCTGGGCGCTGCACGGTCTGGTGGAATGTTTGAGCCGGCGTGGCGAGACCGAAGAACTGCCGGCACTGCAGGCAAGGCTTGCCACGGCGATGGCAAAGGCGGATGTGCCGATCAGCTCGTCCTGCCTGTGCCGGACGAGCGTGCAATCGGCACTCAGCTGTTGTCATTGAGCCTACGCCCTTTCAGGGCAGTTCATTTCCATCATGGAATGCTGAAGGGCACCGAATCCTCAACCGTTCCGTCGATGGCCAAATCAACACGATAGGTGCCCGCCGGCCATCCCGCCGTGGGTTTGGTGAGCTGAGAATCAGCCTGATTGTTCGCTCCGACGTCGAGATCGACCTTGTCGATAGTATAGTTTTCCGGTGCGACGCCGTGGGAATCAACCGAGACCCAGGAAAATGTGATTTTCGATGTGGGCGCGATATCCACCAAGTCAGCCGACACGTAAATCACCGGTGTGTCGACGGGGAAGCTGCTCTGAGGTGTAGCGCCGTCCTTCGTCGCGGAAAGGATGATGTTGGCGAAGCCGGCCGCCTGGGCCGGCATACCGAAGCTGACCGCCGCCAAGGCGGCAATGGCTAGAACTAGAGCTGATTTCAAGATCTATTCCTCGTCGGACTTGGTTGCTGGCCGGCAAATCAGGGGGCGAATCGGCATAAAGGGCGGAAGCCTCAACCCAGCCATTTGTCGTAGTCGGCCACCAGCAGGTGCAGCGGCGGCGTGTCTTCCTCGATATCGGCGAAACGGCCGATCGGCTCACGGAAGACGTTGTCCGTGCGATCGTCATTGACGGTCGATACCTCGCCGATCAGCACGTCCTTGCCCTCCGCCCAGAAGGCGTGCCACACGCCGGGCAAAAGCGTTACGCTCTGGCCCGGGTCGAGCTTCAACAGCCCGCCCGCCGGCAGCCTGTGGATGGTTCCGTCGACAGGCACCGACACCTCGGCCCTGGGGTCGATGCCGCCGTCGCGGTCATGCATGAACAGTTCCAGCACCAGCTTGCCGCCGCCGCGGTTGATGATGTCCTCGGCCTTGATGTTGTGGCGGTGCATCGGCGACATCTGCTCCTTGCGCGAGATCATGATCTTCTCGGCATAGAGCATGCCCATGCCCTTCTTCATGTCCTCGTAGCGGCCGTTGCGAACGGTGAACAGGAACAGGCCGAGATCGTCGAACTTGCCCTGGCCGTAGTCGGTGATGTCCCAGCCGAGCCGTGAGGTGAAAATGGCCGAGGAATCGACCTGGCGCGCCTTCATCTCTTCCGGCGACCAGTAGGCGAAGGGCGGCATGATATAGCCGAACGAGCGGATGAAGGCGTCGGCTTCGCGGATGATGTCGTTGATGGCGGAGCGTTTCATGATCGTGACCCTTCGTGTCGATTTTTCCGACAAATCGCATAGCCGAACGCCGGTGCGGTGTCGATCCATTCTGCCTGTTCGAGCCCTGCGCCCATGGCCCACCGATCGGGTTCGCGTGCGGCGTGACATCGCGTGCTTTCCGGCTCATAACCCCTGCGAATTTTCACAGAGACAACCGATGCCGACCATCCATGATCTCGATACGCCGTCGATCCTGATCGACGTCGCACGCGCTGAAGCCAACATCGCCCGCGCGCAGGCCCATGCCGACAAGAACGGACTGAAGCTCAGGCCGCACATCAAGACCCACAAGCTGCCTTATTGGGCGAAGAAGCAGGTGGCAGCCGGGGCCGTCGGCATCACTTGCCAGAAGATCGGCGAGGCCGAGGTGATGGCCGACGCCGGGCTGACCGACATCTTCATCCCCTACAACATCCTCGGCCGCGCCAAGCTCGACCGGCTGAAGGCGCTGCATGGCCGCGTGACGCTGTCGGTGACCGCCGACAGCGCCGAGACCCTGGAAGGGCTCGCCGCCGCCTTCACCGATGCCGGGCATCCGCTGTCGGTGCTGGTCGAGTGCGACACCGGCATGGGGCGCTGCGGCGTGCAGACGGCCAATGAAGCGGTTGCGCTGGCGAAGCTGATCGACAAGGCCGGCGGCCTTGCCTTTGACGGACTGATGACCTACCCGGCCGCCGGACGGGCGGCGGAGGCCGAAGCCTGGCTTGCCGACGCCAAGCAGGCGCTGGCCGCCTCGGGGCTCGCCTGCGAGCGCATCTCCAGCGGCGGCACGCCCGACATGTGGCGTTCCGCCGATGCCTCCGTCGTCACCGAATATCGGCCCGGCACCTATATCTATCTCGACCGCTACCAGGTCGCCAAAGGCGTCGGCACGACCGACGATTGCGCGCTGACGGTGCTGGCGACCGTGGTCAGCCATCCGACAGCGACGCGCGCGATCCTCGATAGCGGCAGCAAGGCCCTGTCCAGCGATACGCTGGGGCTAAAGGATTTCGGAGAGTTGATGGGCGTCCCGGGGGCGCTGGTGACGGGCTTGAGCGAGGAGCACGGCACGGTCATGCTTTCCGGCGACGGCAAGCTGCGCATCGGCGAGCGTGTGCGCGTGGTGCCGGACCATTGCTGCGTGGTGACGAACCTGTTCGACCAGGTGCATCTCATCGACGGCGACAAAGTGCTGGAAACGCTGCCGGTCGCGGCAAGGGGGCGGATGGGGTGAGCGGCCTTCCCTTTCCACCTGCCAAGCTAGACACAGATCTTGTGCCACTGGCGTGACTGATCGGCGCGATGCTGATTGCCACGTGGTTCCCCCAATCCGTCGCTGCTTCGCAGCGCCACCTTTCCCCCCTCCGGAGGGAAAGGAAGGGAGCCTTGCTCGACGAGCGTTGACAAAAAAAGGCTTGGCGCCTTTCCTCTACCCCGTCGATCGGGGGAGAGGTGTCGAGCGAAGCTCGACGGAGTGGGGGGTCGACCAGCGCAGCATAGGAAAACGAATTCGCCAAGCTGCCACCGAAAACCCGCTGCTTGAAATGGCGTAGCTTCCCTTGTGGAGAAGGTTAAGTCCGCTCCGCCTGCCGCGCCGCTACCCGCCGCATGGCAATAACCCGTCGGCGCCGGATTTCGGTGCGCATGGCCATCAGATGCAGCGCGAAGAACAGCACGGTGAAGCCGACGGCCATCACCAGCAGCGGCCAGAGCAGGCTGGGATCGATGGTCGGACCACCGAGCCTGAACACCGAAGCCGGCTGGTGCAGTGTGTTCCACCAGTCGACCGAGAATTTGATGATCGGAATGTTGATGAAGCCGACCAGCGTGATGATGGCGGCGGCCCAGGCGGCGCGGCTGGCGTCATCGAGCGCGCGGGTTAACGCGATGATGCCGAGATACATCAGGAACAGCACGAAGACGGAAGTCAGGCGGGCGTCCCAGACCCACCAGGTGCCCCACATCGGCTTGCCCCAGATCGAACCGGTAATCAGCGCCAGCGCGGTGAAGACGGCCCCGATGGGGGCCGCTGACTTCAGTGCGACGTCGGCCAGCGGATGCCGCCAGACCAGTGTGCCCAGCGCAGAGACCGCCATCAGCGTGTAGCACATCATGGCGAGCCAGGCGAAAGGCACGTGGATGTACATGATGCGCACCGTGATGCCTTGCTGGAAATCCTCGGGCGCGGTGAAGCTAATATAGAGGCCACCAGCAAGGACGAGGGCGGCGAGCGCCGCCAGCCACGGCACAAGCTTGTCGGCCAGCCGGACAAACCGCGTCGGATTGGCAAGATCGGTCCAGCCGCTCGGGCGTGAGGTGGTGTCACTCATGCGGCTTTACATAGACCGCCGGCGCGTTTGGAGCAATCAAGCGGCGGTGTCGCAGGTTCTTCCTTCTCCCATTCGGGAGAAGGCAGAACCATCAACTGCTCAGGCGGCCTCGCCCTGCACGGAGCGGCTGAGGCGGCGGACTTCCTCGTCGTTGAGCAGGCCGCCGGCACGCAACAGGCTGGCGAAACGGCCGTTGCGCAGCGACAGTTCGGCAAAGCCACCCATCTCGACCACCTTGCCCTTGTCCATGAACACGACCAGATCGGCGTCGCGGACGGTGGTCAGGCGGTGGGCGATGATGAAGGTAGTGCGGTCGCGGCGCAATTCGTCGATCGCTTCCTTGACGCGGTCCTCGGTCTCGACGTCGAGGGCGCTGGTCGCCTCGTCGAGCACCAGGATCGGCGCATCCTTCAGCACGGCACGGGCAATGGCGATGCGCTGGCGCTCGCCGCCAGACAGCTGGCCGCCACGTTCACCGACCACCGTGTCGTAGCCATTGCTCTTGGCCAGGATGAAATCCTGCGCCGCGGCTGCGGTGGCTGCGGCATGGATCTCGTCGTTGGTCGCATCGGCACGGCCGACCCGGATGTTGTCCTCGATCGAGCGGTTGAGAAGCCCGGCATCCTGGAACACGGTGGCGATCGAATGGCGCAGCGACTTGCGGGTCACGGTGCGGGTATCGATGCCGTCGATCAGGATACGGCCGCTGGACGGCGAGAAGACGCGCTGCAGCAGGTTGATGAGCGTGGTCTTGCCCGCACCCGTCGGCCCGACGATGGCGACGGTCTGGCCGGCCTGGACCTCGAAGGACACGTCGCTGACGCCCTGCCCCGAATTGGCGAACTCGAAGCTGACATCCTCGAAACGGACATGGCCGGTGACGTTGGCCAGGTCGCGCAGGCCGTCCGGCTCGGCGGTATCGGCGGCCGAGTCCTCGAGCTTGTAAAAATCCTCGAGCTTGGCGCGGGCCTCCGAAATCTGGTTCGCGAAAGCCGACATCTGGTCGAGCCGCGAGATCAGCAGCGTGGCGAAGCCGGTGAAAGCGATGACGTCGCCGATGCGCAGCTGGCCGTGGGTGACCAGATAGGCGCCGATCAGAAGCACCACCATCATCGAGATCGTCGACGACAGGCGATTGAGCGCATTGGCGATCGCCCACCAGTCGAGCACCGGGTTCTGCGCGTCGAGCAGGTTCTTGACGTAGCTGCGCAGCGCGTCGGCTTCGTGGCCAAGACGGTTGTAGCTCTGCAGCACGGCGACGTTGCTCACCGAGTCAGTCACGTGCGCGAAAACCTTGTGATAGTGGCGCTCGACGGCGGCCTGGCCTTCCTTCGTGCGCTTCATCACCAGGCGGCCAATGCCGACATAGAGAACGCCGAGGACGAGCAGGACCATCGACATGCGCACGTCCATGCTGAGGGCCGTCGGAACCAGCAGGACGAGCGCAACAGCGGTGGACAAATGCTGGCGCATGAATTCGAGCCAAAGGCTGAACAGCGTCTCGACGGCGCGCAGCAGCGTGTGGAGAGCATTCGAGGTGCCGCGCTGATGATGCCAGGCGAGCGGCATGGTGATGACGCGCTCGAAGGACTGGCAGAGCACTTCGCTGCGCCGGGCGTGCGCGAACCGGTCGGCACCGCGCGCCACCAGCACGAAAGCGAGAACGTTGAAGGCGCCGATGCCGGCCCACACGGCAAGCGTGGAGAAGACCGAGCCTTTCGTGGAAATCGCGTCGATGACCCGGCCGAACAGGATCGGCTCGAGGATCGCGATGGCTGCCAGAGCGACGTTGGCCGCACAGATCAGCGCGACGCGCTTCTTGTCGGCAGCCAGATATCCCAGCGCTCTCCAATAGATCTGCAGAAGTGACACTTCAGCTACTCCGCCAACTCTCTATTGTGCCCAACACCAATATTGTGCACTGCACCATTTCCTGACACGTAACGGTTGATGCGTCGCAAAACAATGCCCGTCTATCGCTTCCGTTCCCATTTAGCGAACAAAAGATGACGACGATACGAAATCTGACGTGATCACCTAACGGTTTGAGATAAAAGGTGAAATGTCCGCCTTGCGGCAAAATCATGGCAGTCGCCGAGCACTGCCACATTTTTAATCACGGCAGGCTGAAGAGGCCCGGTTTCAAGGCGCCCAGCCGGCGCCCCCACGGATCGCGCGCAAGTAACGAGGCGCGGCTTCGCGCGTCCCGAAGGACGCGCGATCCGGTGATCCAACCCGTTGATTTTACGCCGGTATCTTGACCACGACCTCGGTCTGGCCACCAGCCTTGGGTTCAAAGGACGCCGATTTTGTCTTTGAACCATTGACTTCGAGCGAGATCGTCTTGGTCTTTTTGTCCCGAATGACCTGCACCTTGATCTCGGCGCCCAGCATCTTGAGTGAAGCCTGATAGCCCTCCCAATGACTGGGCAGCTTCGGCCGGAACGTGATCTGCTTGCCGCGCCGTTCGATACCCAGGATGCCTTCGACCGCCGCCCGGTAAAGCCAGCCCGCCGAGCCGGTGTACCAGGTCCAGCCGCCGCGCCCTCCCTTGTCGTCCCCGGCATAGATGTCGGCCGCCACCACATAGGG
>NZ_RZSJ01000201.1:0-9677 GCF_003998025.1 Mesorhizobium sp. M8A.F.Ca.ET.021.01.1.1 | reverse complement strand
CGCCGGAAGATGGTTCGCCGGCCATCGTCGGTGTCGTCGGCGCCCTGCAGCTGGATGTGCTGAAAGAGCGGCTGAACTTCGAATACACGCTGCCCGTCGAGTTCGAAATGTCGCGCTTTTCGGTCTGCCGCTGGATCTCGGCCGACGACAAGGCCGAAGTGCTTCGCTTCATCGAAGCGCATCGCGGCGACATCGCCCGCGACCTCGACAACGACCCGGTGTTCCTCGCCCAGCACGCCTTCTCGCTGAACTACGAAGCCGAGCGCTGGAAGGCGATCCGCTTCGCCACGATCAAGGATTATCAGGTCCGCGACAAGGCGGCGTAACAGCCCTCTTTCCTTCTCCCCGTTCACGGGGAGAAGGTGCCCGAAGGGCGGATGAGGGGCAGCGCCGGCGTTGACTATTCTTTCGCCGCCGCCTCCAATTTGTCGATCTCGATCTTGCCCATCTGCATCATCGCCGACATCACCCGGCCGGCCTTGGCCCTGTCCGGGTCCTGAAGCAGCCTCGGCAGTTGCTCCGGCACGACCTGCCAGGAGACACCGAACTTGTCTTTCAGCCAGCTGCATTGCGACGGTTCGCCACCGCCTTCGATGAGCCTGTCCCAGAAATAATCGACCTCTTCCTGCGTCTTGCAGTCGATCGACTGCGACATTGCCTCGTTGAACTTGAATTGCGGTCCGCCGTTGAGCGCCTGGAACTGCACGCCGTCGAGTTCGAACGTGGTCACCAGCGCCTTGCCTTCATTTGCATGACCCTCTGGCCAGCGCATCACGC
This sequence comes from Mesorhizobium sp. M8A.F.Ca.ET.021.01.1.1, assembly GCF_003998025.1. Classification (NCBI taxonomy): domain Bacteria; kingdom Pseudomonadati; phylum Pseudomonadota; class Alphaproteobacteria; order Hyphomicrobiales; family Phyllobacteriaceae; genus Mesorhizobium; species Mesorhizobium sp. M8A.F.Ca.ET.021.01.1.1. The sequence continues at coordinate 8,900 of NZ_RZSJ01000201.1, read as the reverse complement.
TCAGCACCTTCGAGTTCTTGAAAATGGAGACGTAGAAATTCATCGCCTCTTCGGCCTGGTCGTCGAACCACAGGCAGGTGGTGATCTTTTGCATGTCGCGCTCCTCGGTTGCTTCTTGCTGCTACGGTGAAACGGCTGGCTCCGGGAATGGTGCCATTCCCTTGCCGTTGAACCAAGGACGGGCGTCCGGCGCGCGATCCGACAGGGCATGCAATTTTTTTGCAGACGCCGATTTTCGGTAAGACTCTGGCGCATTGCAAAAATGTGGCCAGACCATACTTGCCGGTCTATAAACCCTGCGATCAAAATTCAGCGCCGCCACGCTCCTCACCGAGCGCAGCCAAGCCAGCCAAGGAAAATTCATGCCCGCCTATCGTTCCCGCACCACCACCCATGGCCGCAACATGGCCGGCGCCCGCGGCCTGTGGCGCGCCACCGGCATGAAGGACAGTGATTTCGGCAAGCCGATCATCGCGGTAGTCAATTCCTTCACCCAATTCGTGCCTGGCCATGTCCATCTGAAGGACCTTGGCCAGCTCGTCGCGCGCGAGATCGAGAAGGCCGGCGGCGTCGCCAAGGAATTCAACACCATCGCCGTCGATGACGGCATCGCCATGGGCCATGACGGCATGCTCTATTCGCTGCCATCGCGCGAGTTGATCGCCGATTCCGTCGAATACATGGTCAACGCGCATTGCGCCGACGCCATGGTCTGCATCTCCAACTGCGACAAGATCACCCCCGGCATGCTGATGGCCTCGCTGCGCCTCAACATCCCGACCGTCTTCGTCTCCGGCGGACCGATGGAAGCCGGCAAGGTCGTGCTGGCCGGCAAGACCCAGGCGCTCGACCTTGTCGACGCCATGGTCGCGGCCGCCGACGACAAGATCTCCGACGAGGACGTCAAGGTCATCGAGCGCTCGGCCTGCCCGACCTGCGGGTCCTGCTCGGGCATGTTCACAGCCAATTCGATGAATTGTTTGACCGAGGCGCTGGGGCTTTCGCTGCCCGGCAACGGCTCGACACTGGCCACGCATGCCGACCGCAAGCGGCTGTTCGTCGAGGCCGGCCATCTCGTCGTCGATCTCGCCCAGCGCTATTACGAACAGGATGACGAGAGCGCATTGCCGCGCAGCATCGCTTCCAAGGGCGCCTTCGAGAACGCCATGACGCTCGACATCGCCATGGGCGGCTCGACCAACACCGTGCTGCATATCCTGGCCGCCGCGCATGAGGGCGAGGTCGACTTCACCATGGAAGACATCGACCGGCTGTCGCGGCGGGTGCCGGTGCTGTGCAAGGTGGCGCCGGCCAAGTCCGACGTGCACATGGAAGACGTCCACCGCGCCGGCGGCATCATGGCCATCCTCGGCCAACTCGACGAGGCCGGACTGATCAACCGCGACCTGCCGACGGTGCACACCGCCAGCCTCGGCGAAGCGCTCGACCATTGGGATATTTCGCGCACCTCGAGCCAGAATGTGCGCGACTTCTTCCTCGCCGCTCCCGGCGGCGTGCCGACGCAGGTCGCCTTCAGCCAGGACCGCCGTTGGGACGAGCTCGACACGAACCGCGAGACCGGCGTCATCCGCTCGGCGAAGACGCCATTCTCCAAGGACGGCGGCCTTGCCGTACTGAAAGGCAATCTGGCGCTCGACGGCTGCATCGTGAAGACGGCCGGTGTCGACGAGTCGATCCTGAAATTCACCGGTCCGGCTCGCGTCTTCGAAAGCCAGGACGCCAGCGTCAAGGCGATCCTCGCCAATGAGATCAAGGCCGGCGATGTCGTCGTCATCCGCTATGAGGGCCCGCGCGGCGGCCCCGGCATGCAGGAGATGCTCTACCCGACCAGCTACCTGAAGTCGAAGGGCCTCGGCAAGGCCTGCGCGCTGGTCACCGACGGACGCTTCTCCGGCGGCACGTCGGGCCTGTCGATCGGCCATGCTTCGCCGGAAGCGGCGGAAGGCGGGCTGATCGGGCTGGTGCATGAGGGCGACACGATCGAGATCGACATCCCCAACCGTACCATCCGCTTGGCCGTCAGCGACGCCGAACTCGACGCGCGCCGCGCGGCGATGGAGGCCAAGGGCGCGAACGCCTGGAAGCCGGAGGAAAAGCGCAAGCGCAAGGTGACGACCGCGCTGCGCGCCTACGCCGCCTTCGCCACCAGCGCCGACAAGGGCGCGGTGAGGCACGTGCCGGAGTAAGGTTCGCGCCGGCCCCCTCATCCGGCCGCTTGCGCGGCCACCTTCTCCCCGTTGGGGAGAAGAGGCTGACGCCCGCGTTGACGACCTCTTCTCCCCTCGGGGAGAAGGTGGCCCGGAGGGCCGGATGAGGGGGTCTGGCACCTACATTCGAAGGCACCCTCACGGCATCAGCTGATATTCATAAAGCTTCTGGTAAAGCCCGCCCTGCTTGAGCAGGGCACGATGCGCCCCGCTTTCCACCACCTTGCCGGCTTCCAGCACCACGATCGTGTCGGCTTGGTGCACGGTGGACAGGCGGTGCGCGATGACGATCGTGGTGCGCCCTTCCGTCAGTTGTTGCAGCGCGTCGCGGAACAGCGCCTCCGACTCCGCGTCGAGCGCGCTGGTCGCTTCGTCCAGCAGCAGGATTTCGGCGTTGCGCAGCATGGCACGCGCGATGGAAATGCGCTGGCGCTGGCCGCCTGACAAAAGGCCGCCATTCTCGCCGACATCGGTTTCGTAGCCTTTCGGCTGCGCGACGATGAAGTCATGCGCGTTGGCCGCCTTGGCCGCGGCGATCACCTCGTCGTCGGTGGCGCCCTCGCGCCCAAGACGGATGTTATGCATGATCGTGCCGGCAAACAGGAACGTGTCCTGGCTGACATAGGCGATCTTTTCCCTGAGCGAGGCCAGCGTGGCATGGGAAATATCCTGGCCATCGAGCAGCACCCTGCCGCTCTTGGGGTCATACATGCGCATGATCAGGTTGAGGATCGTCGACTTGCCGCCGCCGGAAGGCCCGACCAGCGCCGTCATCTTGCCGGCCTCAAGGGTCAGGTCGAACCCTTCCAGCACCGGCGGGCCGTTCTGATAGGCGAAGCTGACGGCGTCGAACCGTATCTCGCCGGGCCCGGCCTGAAGCGGCTTGGCATCCGGCTTCTCGGCCAATGTCAGCGGCTCGTCGGCCAACTGGAACATCATGCGCACGCCGACAATGCCGCTCTCCAACGAGATACGGACGCGTGCGAGGCGTTTAGCCGGCTCGTAGGCAAGCAGCAGCGCGGCGATGAAGGCCATGATGTTGCCAGGCATCTGGCCGCCCTGCAGAACCAGCAAGCCGCTGATCATGACCGCGCCGGCGATCGCCAGCCCGGCCAGCGTTTCCATCACCGGATTGGTAACCGCTTCCAGCGCGGCGATGTTGTTGGCCCGGTCCTCGACATCGGACACCGCCCTGTACATGCGCTTGCGCATCAGGCCTTCGAGGTTGAAGGACTTGACCACGCGCACTCCGATCGCGGTTTCCTGCATCACCTGGACGATCTGGCCGACCGAGCGGAACTCCATAGCAGCGAACTTGCGGACGCGTTTCAGGATGCGGTTGACGCCATAGATGGCCAGCGGACCGACGACGAAGCAGATCAGCGATAGCGCCGGCTGCTGCCAGACCATGACTCCAATCAAGGCGGCCAGCGTCACCAGATCGCGCACATAGGAGGTGACGATGAGGTCGAGCACGTTGCGCGCCGCCTGGGCATTGTTGGTCATGCGGGTGATCAGGTCGGATGACGAGGTCGAATGGTAGAACTCGATGCCTTGCGCCAGGATGCGGTCATAAATCTTGCGCTGCCGTTCGGCGATGATGGCGTTACCGACCCGGCTCATGAAGTAGGCCTGGACGAAGTTGGCGATGCCCTTGACGATGAAGATCGCGGCGACCGCCACGGCAATCATGTTGACGCGGTCGATCCTTTTGTCGATCACGAATTCATTGGTGATTTCGCGCAGGATCCAGGCGCTGGCGGCCGTCATGCCGGCGACCACCAGCATCGACAGGATGGCGGCGGCGTAGCCGGCCCTGTGCTGCCGGAACGATTCCCTGAGCAGCCTTGCGACGAGGCGCTGGTTTTCCGTCGAGCGGAAGAAGCGAAACAACGGCTGATCCTTGATGCCGGGATGACGAAGGCGGCTTATAGAGGGAGTTGCCGCCGGAGGGAACCTTTCGCGACCATGGAAAGAAACCCGCTGCGGCAGGCTGTCTTTTGAGACACGATGCGACTGTGATTCTTCAAGCGGGATGATGAGAGATGGATTTCGACCTAATCGTTCGTGGCGGCACGCTTCCGGATGGCGGCATCGCCGACATCGGCATCAGCGGCGAGACGATCGCGGCGATCGAGCCGAAGCTCGAGGGTTCCGCGCGGACCGAGGTCGACGCCCGTGGCAATCTGGTGTCGCCGCCCTTCGTCGATCCGCATTTCCATATGGACGCCACGCTGTCCTACGGCATACCGCGCATCAACGCATCGGGCACGCTGCTTGAAGGCATCGCGCTGTGGGGCGAACTGAAGCCGCTTTTGACGCACGAAGCGGTGCGCGACCGCGCGCTCGCCTATTGCGACTGGGCGGTGTCGATGGGGCTGCTTGCCATCCGCACCCATGTCGATGTCTGCGATGACCGGCTACTGGCGGTCGAGGCGCTGCTGGAGGTCAAGAAGACCGTCGCCCCCTATATCGACCTGCAATTGGTGGCCTTCCCGCAGGACGGCTTCTATCGCTCGCCGACGGCGCGCCAAAACACCATTCGCGCGCTGGACATGGGCGTCGACATCGTCGGCGGCATTCCGCATTTCGAGCGCACCATGGCCGACGGCACGTGCTCGGTGACCGAACTGTGCGAAATCGCGGCAGAACGCGGCCTGATGGTCGACCTGCATTGCGACGAGACCGACGATCCCCTGTCGCGCCACATCGAGCAGCTGGCCTATGAAACGCAGCGGCTCGGCCTGCAGGGCAGGGTCGCCGGCTCGCATCTCACTTCGATGCATTCGATGGACAATTACTATGTCTCGAAGCTTCTGCCGCTGATCGCCGAGGCCGGCGTTTCCGCGATCCCCAATCCCTTGATCAACATCATGCTGCAGGGCCGCCATGACACCTTTCCCAAGCGGCGTGGCATGACGCGGGTCAAGGAAATGCTGGCGCTCGGCATCCGTGTCGGCTGGGGTCAGGATTGCGTGCTCGATCCCTGGTATTCGCTCGGCACCGCCGACATGCTCGACGTCGCCTTCATGGGCCTGCATGTCGCCCAGATGTCGAGCCCCGCCGACATGGCGCGCTGCTTCGACATGGTCACCAACGTCAACGCCGCGATCATGGGCCTCGATTATCTAGGGCTGGAGGTCGGCAAGCGCGCCAGCCTGGTGATCCTCGATGCCGGCAATCCGATCGAGGCCCTGCGCCTGCGCGCCGAGCGCATCTGCGTCATCGCCAAGGGTAAGGTGGTGGCGGAAAGGACAAGGCAGGATACCAGGCTGTCCATTCCCGGCAGGCCGGGTCAGGTGAACCGCAGACATATATCCACCTAGATACAGCCGATTCCCGACGCTGGTCTTACTCATTTCCTGATTTCTCCTCGTCAAAGCCACCGCTTCCGTCTACGACGCGGCCCAGGCGAGGGAGGAATCGGGGTCGGCATGACGCAACCCGTGGCGCAGAATTCCCCAATCAGGAATGTTCTCCTGGCCGGCATCCTGCTGATGCTGGCCGGCGACTTCCTGTTTGCGCTGAACGACGCAATGGGCAAGTGGCTGGTCGCCAGCTTTTCCGTCGGCCAGGTGGTGCTGATCCGTTCGATCGGCGCCTTTATCGTGCTCGGCCCGATGATCGCCAACCAGGGCGCCGGCAGACTGTTCCAGATGGAGCGGCCCGGGCTGCAGATCCTGCGCGTGGTTGCGACTACGCTCGACACCGCTTTGTTCTACGCCGCCGTCGTCTATCTGCCGCTTGCCGATGTGATGAGCTTCTACATGGCCGGGCCGATCTATGTGGCGGCGCTGTCGCATTTCCTGCTTGGCGAAAAGGTCGGCTGGCGCCGCTGGGTAGCGATCCTGCTCGGCTTCTGCGGCGTGGTGATCATGCTGAAGCCATCCTCCGCCGCGTTTTCGCTGTCGTCGAGTTTCGCGCTTGTCGGCAGCCTCGCCTTCGCCTTCGCAATCATCCTCAACCGGCGCCTGCGCGGCACCAGCGACACCAATCTGGTGACATGGCAGACGATCGGCACGCTGGCGGTTGGCGGCGTGCTGACCATTGGCGCCTGGAAGACGCCGTCGCCGCTCGATCTCGGCGCCATGCTGCTGCTCGGCATCGTCTCCTGCGGCGCGCATCTGATGATCACGCGGGCGCTGAAACTGGCGCCGGCCTCGACGCTGGCGCCGCTGCACTACACGCTGCTCCTGTGGGCGGTGGTGTTCGGGCTGGCATTCTTCGGCGACGTGCCCAGCCCGCGCATCCTGATCGGCTCGGGCATCATCGTTCTCGCCGGCCTGTTCATCTTCCACCGCCAGAAGGTGGTCGAGACCACGGTGCCGCCGGAGAACGTGCCGAAGGGTGTGAACTAAAGCCCGGATTTCGGGTGACTAGCCCTGGCGTATCGCCGCAAGGTGCCTGGAAAACTCTGGCGTCTCCATCAGCGCCTTGCAGCGCGCGAAGCGGCCGTCGGCATAGGCGCGGAAATCGTCCACCGGATTGTTGTTGGCGAGCTGGATCAGCCCCCACAGCGTCCATAACAGGTCGCACATAGCCTTGTAGATGGCGACGCGGCCGCGCTCCGCCGGCTTCGCCTCGCCGCCGAAATAGGCGCGCATCAGCTCTTCGTCCTGGGCGACGTCGAACTTGCCTTCCACGCTGAGATCGCCGAGGTCCCAGAGCGGATCGTTCATCCCGGAATATTCCCAGTCGACGATCCACATCCGCTCGCCCGTATCGAGGAAGTTTTCGCACAGCGGGTCGCAATGGCAGGCGACGAGAGGCAAGGGGCGGACGGCCAAGGCCTCGCGCACGCCGCCGGCCTCGCGCACCACGTCGTGATAGCCGGCGGGCAGGGCGACATCCCTGGTCGACAGCACCTTGAGATAGTCGTCGATCATCGAAAACAGCTCGAAGCGGAAGGGGAAGACCGCGCCGGACGCATGCAGCTTGCGGAAGGCCTCGGCCGCCCGGGCCGGACTGCCCTGCCGGTCCCTGAATTTCTCCGGCGACATCGTCTCGGCACCGGCGATGTAGCGCGTCACCATGACTCCAGTACCGGGATCGACATGCAGCACCTCGGGGCTAACGCCGGCTCTTGCCGCCTCGCGCGCCGCTATCGCCTCGTTGGCGCGGTTGATATATTCCTCGGTGCCTTTGCCTGGAATGCGCAGGCAGTAATCGCCGGCCTTGAAGACGAGATTGGTCAGGCCGCCGAGCCGTTCCAGCGGCCCGGTGTAGCCGGCCAGCAGCGGAATGGCGGCAAGTCTTGCCCGCGCCTCGTCTATCCCCATGCCTGCGTCCCCACGCGTTATTTCTTCGCTGCAACGGTTCCACAATTTTCGCCGTTTGGCTATCATTCCGGCAAGACGAAGGAGTTGGTGGGCACGTGGCGGACAGCAAACATCATGGCGCGCTCGGCGAAGTCTACGCGGCCAAGCGCCCGGAAGAGGTGGCGGCACTCTATGATCGCTGGTCGCAGACCTACGACGCCGACATGTCGGCGGCCGGTTACCGCCACCCGACGATCTGCCTTGCCTTGCTCGCCCGTCATCTGCCGCGCGGGTCAGCCCCGCTGCTCGACGCCGGGGCAGGGACCGGGCTGATCGGCGAATGGCTCGATATTGCCGGCTATCCCCAGGTCGAGGCGCTGGATATCTCGCAAGGCATGCTGGATCAGGCCGCGCGCAAGGGTGTCTATTCGGCGCTGCATTGCCTGGCGCTCGGCGGCGCCTTGCCTTTTGCCGACGACGCCTATGCCGGCATCATCTCGGCCGGCGTCTTCACCTCGGGTCATGTCGGCGCCGAGGGCTTGGACGAATTGATCCGCATCTGCCGGCCGGGCGGGGTGATCGTGCTGACGGTCAAGAACACGCTATGGGATCAGGGCTTTGCCGCGCGCATCGCCGAACTCGAAGCGCAAGGCCTCGTCACCCGCGCCGAGGAAACTCGCCCTTACGTCTCCATGCCTGGCGAGGCCGATACCGTGCCCAGTCGTGGCCTCGCCTTGCGCGTAAGCTAAGCCTTCACGCGCTCCATTGCCGGGTCGTATAGTGGCTCGAGATGGATATTCGCCGGCGTCCGCTGCATCGCGACCACCAGTTCATAGCTGCCCGAGGCGAGGAAATCATCGCTCACCCCGTCGGCGCTGCGCACATAGCCATAGCCGATATTCTTGCCCACCGTGTAGCCATGGCCGCCGCTGGTCAGATAGCCGACTGGCTCGCCGTCGCGCAGAATGGTTTCGCGGCCGAGCAGCACGATCTCCGGATCGTCGACCGTGAAGCCGGCTAAGCGCTTCTTCAGGGACGCGCCGCCAACCTTCTCGAGTGCACGCCGTCCGACGAAGTCGGTGTTCTTCCTGAGCTTGACCGCCCAGCCGAGCCCGGCCTCCAGCGGTGTGTCGTTGGGCGTGATGTCGGAGCCCCAGGCGCGATAGCCCTTTTCCAGCCGCAGCGATTCCAGCGCGCGGTAGCCGACCGGCCGGATGTCGTGCTCTTTGCCGGCCGCCATCAGCGCGTCGAAGACTTCGCCGGTGGCGGCGATCGGCACGTGCAGCTCCCAGCCCAGTTCGCCGACATAGGTGACGCGCAGCGCCGACGGGGTGAGCGATGATTTCCTCGCCTCGGGCAGCTATGAACTGGTGGTCGCGATGCAGCGGACGCCGGCGAATATCCATCTCGAGCC
>NZ_RZSJ01000200.1:0-9698 GCF_003998025.1 Mesorhizobium sp. M8A.F.Ca.ET.021.01.1.1 | reverse complement strand
GGTGGGTGCCATGTCCGCTATGTCGCAAGCCGGGGTTTTTGCCGCAACCACTAGCCGCCCCATTTGACTGGGCCAGAGACTTTGCGCGCTGTTGCAAAACAGTCTTGTCGGAACCTGACATGGCAAGGTGCGTTGAGTCGCGGTATCCGCCTGAGCATCGCCGATTGCCCTTCCACCCGTCACAAGGAGACCTTCGATGACATCACTCACGCGGTTTGCGCTTGCTGGAGGCCTGCTCGTCGCGGCCACTGCCGCGCATGCCGACGACAGCAAATTTCTCCAGTCCTTCCAGGGCAATTTCGCCGGCAAGGGGACCGTTCAGGTGACGACCCAAGCCCCGACGGTCAGCGTTTCCTGCACGTTCAAATCGGGTGCGACATCGTCCTCGCTGTCGCTCGACGGCAACTGCCGCGGCCTGATCCTGGTGACACGCGCCATCAGCGCCCGTCTGAAGACCAGCGGCGCCAAATACAGCGGCGTCTATGTGGGGTCGCGCACCGGACCGGCGCAGCTGAACGGAAGCCGTTCCGGCAATGCCATAAACCTCGCCATCCGCTGGGCCAAGGAGGTCAATGGCGACCGCACCGCGCAGCTTACCGTACAGAAAAACGGGGCGGACGGGATTGTCTTGACCGTGGTCGACCGTGATCCCAAGACCGGCAAGAGCGTCGTGACCAGCCGCATCGATCTTCGACGCAGCTGATCGGGTTCAATCTTCAAGCGGCTCCGGCGGATGGGCGTCCCGGCCCTTGCCGAAGGTGTAGCCGGTTTGGACCGCCTTGCGCCCGAACTTGTCGCGCAACGCATCGATGGCACCTTCGGCCATGGCGCGCTTGCGCGACTGGACATCGACCAGATCCGGCGGGTCGGCCTTGTCGTCATCCGAAAGGTCGCTGACGCCGATGCCAAGCAATCGAAATTTTGTCCCGTCCGTCTCCTTGCGAAGAAGTTCCACGCCGGTCGAAAAGATGCGGTCCGCGAGCCGGGTCGGGTCGCCAAGCTGACGGTTGCGCGTGCGCAGCTTGAAATCCTGGGTCTTCAGCTTCAGCACCACGGTGCGACCCGCAATGCCTGACTTCTTCAGCCGCGCCGACACTTTTTCCGAAAGGCCCCTCAGCACCGAGACCAGCTCGTCCAGCGAGGCGATGTCGGTGTCGAAAGTAGTTTCGGCCGATACGCTCTTGGCATCCTGGTCGGGGTCGACGCGGCGGACATCCTCACCGCGCGAAAGCCGGTAGAGCCGTTCGCCCATCACCCCGTAGCGACGCATCAGGTCGCCACGCTCCATCTTCTGGAGCTGGCCGATGGTGCGGATGCCATCCTGTTCCAACGTGGCGTTGAACGCCTTGCCGACGCCCCAGATCATGGTCACCGGCTGCGTTGCCAGAAAGCCGACCGCCTCGGCCTCGCCAATGACCGAAAAGCCGCGCGGCTTGCGGAAGTCCGATGCAATCTTGGCGAGGAACTTGCAATAGGACAGGCCGGCCGACACGGTGATGCCGATCTCCTTCTCCACGGCCAGCGCGAAGCGCGCCAGCACCACCGCCGGCGGCAGGCCGTGCAGCCGCTCGGTGCCGGCGAGATCGAGGAATGCCTCATCGATCGACAGTGGCTCGACCAGGGGCGTCAACGCCTGCATCATGGCGCGCACCTCGCGGCCGACGGCCACGTATTTTTCCATGTTGGGCGCGATCACGACCGCCTCGGGGCAGGCCTCGAGCGCCTTGAACATCGGCATGGCGGAACGCACGCCGCGAATGCGCGCTATATAGCAGGCGGTGGAGACGACCCCGCGCTTGCCGCCGCCGATGATCAGCGGCTTGTCCTTGAGCGCGGGATTGTCGCGCTTTTCGATCGCCGCGTAGAAGGCATCGCAATCGATATGGGCGAGGTGCAGCCGGTAAAGCTCGGGATGGCGGGCAAGGCGAGGGCTGCCGCAGCGTTCGCAGCGGCGCGTTTCGCCACGCTGAAACGTCAGGCAGTCACGACAAAAACCGTGATCGGGATTGTTGACAGGAGCCGCCATCACTGCGAACATAAAGAGAACAAATGCAATGGTACGACAGCGCAGGGCCAGCGACAAGCCTGGCCTGGGGAGAACGCATGAGCACGACCATAGTGCCGCTGGCGCCAGAGCTCTGGCCTGATTTCGAGGACCTTTTCGGCAAGCAGGGCGCCTGCTACGGCTGCTGGTGCACGCATTTCCGGCTGGCGCCGGCGGCGCGGCGCGAGAGCAGCCGCGAACGCAACAAGGATCACATCAAGGCGCGCATCGAGGCCGGCCCGCCGCCCGGGCTGCTGGCCTTCGAGGACGGCAAGGCGGTTGGCTGGATGCAGATCGGGCCACGCGCCGACGTGCCCGAATGGAACAACAAGGGCAGGGGGTCGGCGCCGATCGATCCCGCCGACGCTTCCGATCCGGCCGTTTGGGCGATCTCCTGCTTTTTCATCCGCGCCAAGGCGCGCGGCAGGGGCATCACGCACCGCCTCGTCGAAGGCGGCATCGATTTCGCCCGCAGGAACGGGGCACGGCTTGTCGAGGCCTGCCCGATAGACCTGTCCCGCGATTCGCGCTCGATCGGCCTGTTCGTCGGCTCGTCTGGGGTGTTCGAGAAGGCCGGGTTCGAGAGGCTTGTGGAGCGCAAGGCCGGTCGGCCGCTGATGCGGCTGACGTTGAAGCCGATTGCCTGACTGTCATCGTCTTGCAGTCGGGATGGTATTTCCCTACCAGAGATGCGAAACGATTTTTGCCTTCGACCGAACGGAGAATTCCCGTGAACCCTATGTTGCCAATTGCGTTTACCGCGCTTCTGCTCAGCGCACCTGCTTTCGGCCAGACCGTCGACAGCCAGGGCGCCAAGCAATTGTCCGATGACCTGTCGCGCTATGTCGGCAAACAGGCGCTCGACAAGGGTATCCTGAAGGTTTCGGCCGAAGGCGACGCCTACAAGATCGTGTTTGATTTCAAGGCGCTTGCCGCGACCTTCCCCGACCAGAAGATGGTGAAATTCGACTTTGCGCCCTACGCCCTGCTGGTCAAGCCGCGCAGCGACGGGTCCTGGGATGTCTCGATGGACTTTTCGCAGAGCGCCTCATTCGAGTTCAACGGTCCCGAGGGAAAGCAGAGCACGCGGTTTTCGATCAAGGACGGCAAGGGCAGCGGCGTCTACGACCCCAAGCTGGCGGCGTTCAGCAGCGCCACCAGTTCGATTGCCGGGATGACGATGTCGTCGCAGGACGCCAAGCAGCAGATGGATGCGAGCGCCGGTGCCGGCACCGCGACCCTGTCCGCGGCCAAGGCAGCCAATGGCGGCGTCGATTTCACGACGACGCAAAAGATTGCGAACTTCGTCGAAGCGATAAAATTCAATGATCCCGAGAGCGGGTTGAATTTTCCCGTTACCGTGAAGTCGCCGGAATTGTCGGTGGAGGCCAGCGGCAAGGGCGTCGAGACCAAGCCGCTGCTCGATCTCCTGGCGTTTGCCGTGGCCAATGAGGACGAGAAGACGCTGAAGGCAAACCAGGCGCAGCTCAAGTCGCTTCTGCTCGCCGCGCTTCCGGTGTGGGAGCGTATCGACGGGACCTATGGCTTCAAGGATTTTGCGGTCGACAGCCCGATCGGCACGTTCGGAGCGACCCAGCTCGGCATAGCGTTCGGCTCCGACGGCGTCGCCCAGAATGGCAAGATCAGCTATGGCATCAAGGCTTCGGGGCTGACCGTGCCGCAGCAGCTCTTGCCGAGCTGGAGCGTGGCACTGCTGCCCACCGATATCGACCTGAACTTCGGCGGCGCCAGCATCGATCTCGACAGTATGGCGAAGAAGGCGATCGAAGCCTTTGATCTCAATCAGGATCCGCCACTGCCGGCCGAGTTTGGCGACCAGCTCAAGGCCGACTTCCTGGCCAAGACTCCGAAGGTCGTCATCGGCCACAGCACCGTGAAGAACAAGGACATGGAGATCGCGCTCGAAGGCGAGATGACGACCTTCGGCCAGAAGCCCGATGCAAATCTGACCGTCGATGTCGCCGGTTTCGACAAGATCATGGAGCACCTGCAGGAAGCGGCGAAGGCGGAGCCGGAGGTCGGGCAGTACGTGCCTGTCGCTCTCATGGCGAAGGGTTTTGCCAAGACGCTGCCGGACGGCAAGCTGGAATGGGCTATCAACACCAAGGCCGACGGTTCGGTCACTGTCAACGGCGTCATGCTGAAGCCGGCCGATCCGGCGGTGGATGACAGTGTCGATGATGGTGGCGGCGCGGACGATGAGAGCGGCGATGACAATGGCGGTGGCGCTAACGGCGGTAGCGCTAACGAAGGCAGCAATAGCGGCGGCACCGATAATGGCGGAGCAGGGGCCAAGCTGAACCCTTGAGGGGGTAGCCCTCCAGCAATTCCCCCCGGAATTGCGTCAAAGCGCCTGTAGTCCCAGAGCGCTCGCGATCTTCGGCGCGGCTTCGTGCCAGTCCTGGACGACGATGACATCGTCCGAGACCGGGGGCAGGAACGCGCGCAGCGAATTGTCGGCCATCAGGTGGAAAAGATTTGAGTCGGCGACCGATTCCCGCACCGACGCCAGATTGTGCGGCTGATCATCGACGAAGACCACGGGCCGCCCGGTCTTGCCGCGCAGCCTGGCCACCGCCGGGCCCTTGGCCATCTCGGTGGTCAGCAGCGGATAGGCTAGTCCCAGCGCATCGAGATGGGCGCGGCGCGCGGCGCGATGCCTGTGCGGCATGGCCGTCAGCAATATGATTTCCGCGCGACCTCCAAGTCCCGTCAGGGCCTCCGCGGCGCCATCGGTGATGCTTTGCCAATCAGCTTGCGCGTCGAAGAAATCGCCCAGGAGTGCCGTGACTTCGGGTTGTTCGATCAGGCGGCCGCTGGCCGTTTCGGCAATGTTGCCGGTCAGCCGGAAGGAAGCCAGTGTCAGGCCATAGCCGCGTGCCTTGAGGAAATACGGAAACGGGCGGATGAATTCGAGCACCACATCGTCGACGTCGAGCACCAGCAGCGGCCGGTCGTCGGCCGCAAGTTCCTCGATCTGGCGCGCGGTTTCGGGATCATCGCTCATGTGGAACGCTCGTGATTGTCGTCGCCGAGCGGCAAGGCGCGCAGCGCCTTGCCGACTGCCGCCGGCGGGGTGCCGGTTTCCTCCGCAAAACGCATCAAGGTCGGCTCGTGGGCGAGAATGAACTGCAGGACGCCGGCCAGGAAACCCGGCTCGCCTGCCGCCCGGCGGATCGAATGCGCCTCTATTCCCGTGATCGCCAGAAAGCGCGGTAGAAGCTCGGGATCGGCGGCAACGAAGCCCAATGCCTTCACGGCAATGTTTTCCGCCTCTTCGCGCATTGACGCTGCGTTTGCCATCACTACCTTCGGTGTGTGGAATGAGTCTCTCCCGCAGTAATGGCAAGAGTTGCTTGCGGCAAGCCATTAGAGTGTGGCGCGCCTATTGGACGCGCAGGGAGTCGAGGCGGAATTCGTGCTGCTTTGCAGGCCGCGGGTTTCCGTTTCGTCAATCATATTGCCGTATAGTGAAGCAGGGTTTGGTGCGTTCAAGGAAAGAGCGCATGACGGTCACCTCCGGGCGGAGGACGGTCGGGACGGGATGTCGATGCCTAAGAAGGTCATGATCGTCGAGGACAACGAGCTCAATATGAAGCTCTTTCGGGACCTCATCGAAGCTAGCGGTTACGAGACGGTGCGAACCCGCAACGGTCTCGAGGCGCTCGACCTGGCGCGCCAACACCGGCCGGACCTTATCCTGATGGATATCCAACTGCCCGAAGTGTCGGGGCTGGAAGTGACCAAATGGCTGAAGGAGGACGATGATTTGCACGTTATCCCGGTCATTGCCGTGACTGCCTTCGCGATGAAAGGCGATGAGGAGCGCATCCGCCAGGGTGGCTGCGAGGCCTATATTTCGAAGCCGATCTCGGTGCCGCGCTTCATCGAAACCATCAAATCCTATCTGGGCGATGCCTGATGTGCCCTTCCAGCCGAGCCGGAGCCTTGTGAAATGACCGCGCGGATCCTCGTCGTCGACGACATCCCTGCCAATGTGAGGCTGCTGGAAGTCCGGCTGCTGGCCGAATATTTCGAGGTGCTGACCGCCACCAACGGGCCCGACGCGATCGAGACCTGCGAGAACGGCAAGGTCGATGTCGTGCTGCTCGACGTGATGATGCCCGATATGGACGGGTTCGAGGTCTGCCGGCGGCTGAAGAGCGATCCGGCGACGTCGCACATTCCGGTGGTGATGATCACCGCGCTCGACCAGGTCTCAGACCGCGTGCGCGGGCTGGAGGCCGGTGCCGACGATTTCCTGACCAAACCGGTCAACGACCTGCAACTGATGACGCGCGTCAAGAGCCTGGTCCGCCTGAAGTCGCTGACCGACGAGCTTCGGCTACGCGCCTCGACCACACGCAACATAGGCATCGAGGAACTTTTGAGCCGCAATTTCGCGTCC
Organism: Mesorhizobium sp. M8A.F.Ca.ET.021.01.1.1; assembly: GCF_003998025.1. Lineage (NCBI taxonomy): Bacteria > Pseudomonadati > Pseudomonadota > Alphaproteobacteria > Hyphomicrobiales > Phyllobacteriaceae > Mesorhizobium > Mesorhizobium sp. M8A.F.Ca.ET.021.01.1.1. Next base: position 3,225 of record NZ_RZSJ01000200.1, on the reverse strand, counting down.
GAGGACACGACGCCGAAAGTACTTTTGATCGATGAGCGCAAATCGTCGGTCGAGCGCATCCAGAAGATGTTGCGCGACCGTGCCGACCTGGACGTCACCGGTGATCCGCATGCCGGGTTCTTCCAGGCCGCCGAAACGCCCTATGAATGCGTGATGATCTCGACCACCTTCGCCGATTTCGATCCGCTCAGGCTCTGCTCGCAACTGCGCTCGCTCGACCGCACCCGTTTTGTGCCGATCATCCTTTTGGCGGAGGAGGGCGAGGAAGAGCGCCTCATCCGAGGGCTCGAACTCGGCATCAACGACTATCTGATGCGGCCGATCGACCAGCAGGAACTGACGGCGCGGCTGCGCACCCAGGTGCGCCGCAAGCGCTACAACGACCAATTGCGCGCCAGCGTCACCCAGACCATCGAAATGGCCGTGACCGACGGCCTGACCGGGCTGCACAACCGCCGCTATCTCGACAGCCATCTGCAGACGCTGTTCGACCGCGCAGTGGCGCGGCGCCGGCCACTGTCGGTGATGATCACCGATCTCGACCGCTTCAAGTCCATCAATGACGCGCACGGCCATGATGGCGGCGACGAGGTGCTGCGCGAATTCGCGCGGCGGCTGCGCAAGAACGTCAGGGGTATCGACCTTGCCTGCCGGTTCGGCGGCGAGGAGTTCGTGGTGGTGATGCCGGACACCGACGGCACCGTGGCCGAGAAGGTGGCCGAACGCATCCGTGCCGAAATCGCCCAGAAGCCTTTCGCCATCGGCGCCGACGGCAAGACGATCGAGGTCACCGTCAGCGTTGGCGTGTCATCGGTGCTGAAGGGCGTGGATACGGCGGCCGCGCTGATGAAGCGCGCCGATCTCGCGCTCTACGAAGCCAAGAGCGGCGGCCGCAACCGCGTCGTTGCCAAGGCGGCCTGACGGTCCGGGCCCGATTATCCGGTCAACCCAACAGGGTTACCCATTTACCTTAATCCAAGCGATTCGCGAGCCTTGGTTAAGAAACTGTTGATTTTCATAAGCTCTTGCGCAAATGTGCAGGCCAAGACGAAGCCGGCACGAGGGTAGACAGCCGGCTCGGTCCCTCAGGAATACCCCATGATGCTCAGGTCCGCCGCATCTCCTGGGTCCGTGGGGTCGGCCGGCCGGCGCTGGCACATAGTGGCCTCCTCGTACCGCTGCCAAACGCCGACCGGCCCCCTCTTGTCCGACATGACATCAGGATTCCGCGCCAAGCCCCGGAAGTGCCGGGGCTTTTTTGTGCGCGGCAGGATCTGAAGAACGCTTTCCTGGGTTCTAACGGCACCTCGCGCGCTATCGCTTCGCAACGCGCGACCTTTTCACTGCCGTATGCAGAGGGGAAGGCGAGAGGCTACCCCCTCCATTTCATACATATGGCGTACAAGGGGCTTGCGGCAAGACCTGGCTGTTCCCGTAAAACCACGACCCAAGTTAACCGAAACGGGAGTGGCGAATGCCGGAATTGTTGCCAAGAGGCCAAGTAGGTCGGGACCGTGCAGTGGTGATCGCCGGAGGCGGTCCGACCGGGTTGATGCTGGGTGGCGAACTCGCATTGGCGGGCGTCGATGTGGCCATTGTCGAGCGGCGGCCCAACCAGGAACTCATCGGCTCGCGAGCGGGTGGCCTGCACGCACGCACCATCGAGGTACTCGACCAGCGTGGAATTGCCGACCGGTTCCTGTCACAGGGACAGCTATCGCCGTCCGTGGGCTTCCACATGATCCGGTTGGACATCAGCGATTTTCCCACGCGGCACAATTATCTGCTGGCGCTGCGGCAAAACCATATCGAGCGGCTGTTGGCCGACTGGATCAGCCAGTTGGGGGTGCCGATCTATCGCGGACAGGACGTCACGGGCCTCGCACAGGATGACGATGGCGTCGACGTCGAACTGTCCGGTGGTCGGTGCCTGAGAGCGCAATATCTCGTCGGCTGCGACGGAGGACGCAGCATCATCCGCAAGGCGGCGGGCATCGCGTTCGACGGGTGGGATCCGACGATGAGCTGGATGATCGCCGACGTCGAGATGTCTGAGGAACCTGCATGGGGCTTTCGCAGCGACGCCTACGGTATTCATGCGATAGGCAAGATTGAAGAAAGCGACCGCGTGGGTGTGGTGTTGACCGAGAGGCATCTGACCATTGGCGGCGAACCTACGCTGCGCGATCTCAGCGAGGCGCTTGTCGCGGTTTACGGCACCGATTACGGGGTCCACAATCCGACCTGGATTTCCCGGTTCACCGACATGACACGCCAGGCCGCGTCTTACCGCAACAAACGTATTCTGCTCGCCGGCGATGCTGCGCACATCCATCCCCCAATGGGCGGACAGGGCCTCAATATCGGCGTGCAGGACGCGGTGAACCTGGGATGGAAGCTGGCCCAGGTGGTCAAGGCGACGTCCCCTGAAAGCCTGCTCGACAGCTACCATGCCGAACGCCATCCGGTTGCCGCCCGCGTGCTGCGCAATGCGATGGCGCAGGTCGCGCTTCGTCGCAGGGACGACCGCACCAAGGCTCTGGGCGACACGTTTGCCGAACTGCTCGCCATGGACGGGCCACGCAAACGAATCGCCGCCGAGATGTCCGGCCTGGGTGTCCACTACGACCTCGGGGAAGGGCACGCGCTGCTTGGGCGGCGAATGCCCGACCTCGATCTGCTCACCGCCAACGGGCCGTTGCGGCTGTTTACCTTGCTGCACGACGCGCGGCCGGTGCTCCTCCATTTCGGTGAACCAGGCAGACTGGACAGTGCGCCTTCGGCCGGCCGGATCCGGCAGATCGACGCCAGGTATGCCGGTGCCTGGGAGCTTCCCGTACTCGGAACGGTCGCTGCGCCCGACGCGGTTTTGATCCGGCCCGATGGATATGTGGCCTGGGTAGGAGTTGGGACTCCACAGGGATTGGCCGATGCGCTGACCAGATGGTTCGGACCGGCTGCCGCAGCCGGGTGTCCTTCCGAACGCAGCGCGTCACACTCTTCCACGGACTGAAGGCTGGCTTCCACAGGCTGAAGGCGGCTGCCTCCTGACAAGCGATTGACAGGAGGCTCCATCTATGCAGAAATTGGTTGGACCATTGGACCACTTGGAGGAAGTGTGGACCAGAACAGCCTGCCACCCATTCAGACGACGGCGCGCGACGACGCCGTGCTGAAGGCATTGGTGGGCTTCGTCCGCGCCGAGGCCTTGCAGCCTGGTGAGCG
>NZ_RZSJ01000001.1:0-120432 GCF_003998025.1 Mesorhizobium sp. M8A.F.Ca.ET.021.01.1.1 | reverse complement strand
GGCGCAAGTCGAGAGCAGCCTTGCAACTTTGCTGCAGGACATTGCGGTTGCGACCTTCCGTGCCTGCCAGTGCCGGGACTACGCCCGCGTCGACCTCCGGATCGACCGCTCCGGTCAGCCCTTTGTCCTGGAGATCAACTCGATGCCGGGGCTGAGTATGTGCGGCACTTACGCCTTGGCCGCTATGACTGCCGGACATAGCTACTCGAGCTTGATCAATCGCATTCTCGATCTCGCTCACACGCGATCCTTCGGAATCGGCATCCCCTAGGCTGAGTCACCAGAGCCAGATATGAGTCCCCATAGGGCAAGGCCGAGATGGCTATGGCATCGGGATTTCCTGCCGCAGGCTTGGGCGGAGCATCACCGGTAGCCTGCGCTCGTGTAGGTTTGCCGAATGTTGTTGATGTCGTCTTAGGTGAAGAGGAGGACAGTTTCGCTTAATTCGGTTGCGATAGCCGTCGTAGGTGCTCAGTCCTCTCGAGCATCTCGGCAACGTATTTGAGAGTGGTCGATCGGCTCAACAACCGGACAGGCTTCGGGACAGTCTTGCCCGCTCGCTCCGCATCCATTCCCATGGCGCCTCTGCGATCGCCGGGTGCCTCGCGCGGGCGGCCAGCTCCGCGAGGATTATCGCGTGCGCACTGGCAAGATCATCAGGAAGCTGATCGGCTCATCGGCCATGACGAATATTCGCTCCTCCGTGCAACGACTTTGCTCATCCCGCCGAGTCGCGCTCCAGGTTATTTGCGGCATGCGCCAGTTGAGCGGGCGTGATCACCAGGGTGCCGTCGGCCACGTGGCCAAATAAAACGTCCATTTCGTAAAAAGGCAGGCCCACTGGCCGTCATGCCAGATCACCTTGATCAGCCCTCCCTGACGCCCGAGCAAGTGGCCGCTGTGCGGATCGCGCTTCAAGATCTTCTGCACCATCAATGCAAGGCCGGGGAAGCCCTTGAGCACATCCGTATAGCCAGTGGCAAGCCATCCGGCCGAGCGCCTCGCTATCGATGTCACCCTCGACCTGCAGCCGACGGGCGCCGCCAAGCTCGATCGTCACCGTGCTGCTCTTTTTGCGCCGTCGCGGTATCGGTGGTTGCTGCACAGGCGGCTGCGCCGCAGGCCGCTCCTCGACGACTTCCACTGCACGAGCAGTGGCACTGATGGCGCCGAGATCTGGCAAAGCTCTTTGCGCCACCGGAAAAGCTGGCTCCCATGAATGCCGGCCGATCGAGCGATCTCGGAAACTCTGGCCCCAGCTATCTGAAAACGCGATGGGACGGTCCAGAACATTATATTGGCTAACTCAATGCCAAGTGGCGCATAATCGCGCACCGAGTGGCCCTCTAGAATACATTGAGCGAAGCGAAGTGCAGATCAGAGACGTCCTGCTCGCGCCCGGAAATGGCGCGTTCTTCTATGACGACCAAGCCGCCATCGGCGCCGGAGCAATCCAAGACGGTTTCATCTATGTTGGCAGACCGATGACGACGGGGTTCACCTCCATTCGCGTTCCGGCATCTTCGCTCAGCGTGGGGCTTGTCCTCAGCGACGATACAGTTGTCTGGGGCGATATGATGAGCGTCCAATACTCTGGTGCGGGCGGGCGCGATCCGTTGTTTGAAGCCGCTCAAACCGCGGATTTGACGTCAGGCGTTGTGGCGCCCCGGCTGCTCGACGTCGATGCGTCTCGTTTCGTTGATGCCTGTGCAAAGGTTTTCGAGCCCTTTGAACATAAGCGGCTGCCTCTCGCGCTTGAGTATGGCGTCAGCCAGGCGCTGCTCCGCGCCGCGGCCCATCTCCACCACAGTACGATGGCAGAGGTAATATGTAATGAATTCGATCTGCCGCTGCCGACGTGCGCGGTCCCGATTTACTGCCAAAGCGGCGATGCTCGCGAAATCAACGTTGACAAGATGATTCTGAAGGGTGTGGATGTTCTCCCCCACGGCCTGATCAATTCACGGCAGAAATTCGGGGTGGGCGGCCAGACCTTCATGGAGCTTGTGAAGTGGGTTGCAAAGCGCACGCGCCAAATCGGCCGCCAGGGTTACGATCCGGTGCTGCATTTCGATGTGTACGGCTGGATAGGACTAGAAATTGGCTTGGACCCGCAACGGATCGCCGACTTTATCTGCGGGGTCGCCGATACCGTTCCGGGTGTCACGCTTAACGTTGAGTGCCCCGCGGATTTTGGTTCCACGCAAGCGCAAATTGATAACTACGCCCGGATAGTATCGATTCTGGATGACCGGGGATCCAGCGCTCGGATTGTCGTGGACGAGAGGTGCAACACGCTCGAGGATATTCGGCTCTTTGCCGAAGCGAGGGCCGCGCATCTTGTCCAGATCAAGACGCCCGATGTCGGTTCATTGGCTGACACGGCACATGCCGTGCTCCTGTGCAAGGAGAACAAGGTAGGCGCGTACGTTGGAGGAAGCTGTACCGAGACAGATCTCTCTGCCCAAGCTTCTGTCCACATATCGGTGGCGACCCAGGCAGACATGATGCTTGCGAAGCCTGGAATGGGTGTCGACGAGGCATTCTCAATAGTTGGGAACGAACAAAATCGGTTGCTGGCTATGCTGAACCGTCGTCGAATTCAAAACGAAAACGTTGGATGAAAACACGGTGTCGCATGCAGAAGTCTCTTGAGGGGATCACCGTCGTTGCCGTGGAGCAGGCGGTTGCTGCGCCTTACGCTTCGTCTCGCCTTGCTGATGCCGGCGCCCGGGTGATCAAGATCGAGAGGCCCGAAGGGGATTTTGCCAGAAATTACGACAAGTTGGTGCGGGGTCAGAGCGCTTACTTCGTCTGGCTCAACCGGGGTAAGGAGTCAGTCTGTCTGGACCTGAGATCTGAGGCGGATCGTGCCGTCCTGGATACGCTCATTGCCGGTGCCGACGTTTTGATCCAAAATCTAAAGCCGGGCAGTATCGAAAAATTGGGTTTCGGGTCTGCGGATCTGCGTCGACGTTTTCCGCGGCTGATCACCTGCGATATCTCTGGTTTCGGGGAGCAGGGGCCGTATTCCCACTTGAAGGCTTATGATCTCATCGTCCAGGCCGAAACTGGTCTGTGTGCGATCACCGGGACGCAACAGGGACCCGCCCGTGTGGGTGTGTCGGTTTGCGACATCTCGGCAGGCATGACAGCGCACAGTGCCATTCTTCAGGCGCTGTATCACCGCGAGGTCACCGGCGACGGGACCAGCATTCAGGTGTCACTGTTCGATGCCGTCGCCGACTGGATGAACGTGCCGGTTCTTCAAAACGAATACGGCGGCTATCACACGGTTCGCGCGGGCGTAAAACACCCGTCGCTCGCGCCGTATGGCGCCTATCGCTGTGCCGACGGCAAAGAGGTCATCTTTTCGGTTCAGAATGACCGTGAATGGGTGAATTTCTGCGAGAAGTTCCTGAAGCAGCCGGGGCTTATACGCACACCTGGTTTCGCCGATAATATGGAGCGCCTCGGTCACCGTGCGCAACTTGATGAGATCATCGAACAGCGGTTTTCCGAACTGTTATGCCACGAAGCAATGCAGGAGCTTGAGGCGGCCGGGTTGGCATATGGCCGACTGAACGAAGTCGCGGATGTTTCAAAGCACCCACACATTCGCAAGGTGCAGGTCGGAACACCCGAAGGAACCATCGAGGCGATAGCGCCGGCGGCGATCTTCAACTCTGAGCGCCCTTTGCTGCGCCCCGTTCCGGCTCTTGGAGCTCATACCGAGGCTGTCCGCGAGGAGGTTCTGGGACGTTTGCGCGAACGAGCTGCGTCAGCGTGAGCGCGCGCCTTGTCGGGAAGGGGGCGCGGTTGCGACCCACAGAGTGCATGCCTACTCCTAACCCTTTCCAGTCCCACGGCCGCCCAGCCAGCTCACTGACACAGCCCGCGCTAAAACCGGCACCAGAGGCGACTTCATGAAGGGCACCATTCCGGCCGTTGAAAGCCCGATGTCCATTCGCCGATGGAGATCTCTGCTCTTCGTTCCTTCTCATGTTCCGCGTTTTGTGGAGGCGGCTCATGAGCGCGGGGCAGATGGCATCATACTCGACCTAGAGGACTCCGTTCCCCAGGATCAAAAAGGTGAGTCACGGCGCCAGCTTGGTGCATCCGTGGCAAAGGTGGGCCGCAGGGGCGCTTCTGTTTTAGTTCGCGTGAATCGCGGTTTGCGAGCCTTGGCGGCCGATCTCGACGCAGCCGTGATGGCGGGCGTTGATGCACTTGTTCTTCCGAAAGTGGATTCGGCAGCGTGGGTAGCTGAGATCGCGAATGCGGTATCGGAACTCGAACGAGAAAGAAATCTTCCGTTGGGATGTATCCGGTTTCTTGCCCAAATCGAGACCCCAGGTGCCTTGCAAGAGCTATCGGCCATTGCCTCGTCACATCCCAGGATGGTCGCAATGGCCCTTGGCCCTGAAGACTTTAGTGCCGCTGTTGGCGGCGCCCCAGAACTTGATCTTCTCTTGACGCCAAACCTTTCTGTTCTTTTTGCCGCCCGTGCGGCGGGGTTGCTCCCGCTGGGCTTCATAGGAAGCATTGGCGCGTTCTCTGACACTCACAAACTTCGTGAGGCTGCGGAGCGTGCACGGCGGCTCGGCTTTGCCGGAGCTTTGGCGATCCATCCAAACCAGGTTGCCATATTCAATGACGCTTTTTCGCCAAGCCCACAGGAACTCGAATGGGCCCGTCGTGTCCTCGCGGCGGAGAAAGATGCGACGGCGCAGGGCATAGGCGCGTTCGCCCTGGACGGAAGGATGGTCGATCCACCGGTTATCCAAAGGGCCCGAGATATCATCGCCACGGATCCGGGCGCCGGGTTGGGCGTCTGAGGCCTCAGAGGTTGGTTACCAAACTGGAGCGACCCTACGGCTAGGAGTTATGCAACTCGGCACAATTATTGCTGTCGCGCCATCGCATTTCGAGATAGATTAAACTAATTGCAGTCCGCTCTCGGATGGGTACTCGTGGAAATCAGGCAGTTAAGATACTTCGTCGGTGTGGTCGAAGCAGGCAGTTTCACGAAGGCCGCTGGCTTCCTTAATGTTGCCCAGAGTGCGCTGAGCCTGCATGTGCGTCAACTGGAGGAAGCCTTCGGCACTCAACTGCTGATACGCGACAGGACCGGTGTGAGCGTGACGGCGTCAGGAGCCAAACTGCTCGAACGCGCTCGGGCGATTCTTAAAGAAATTCGACTTACCGAGGTGGAATTGACCAACACAGCTGCTTCCCCCGCCGGGGAGGTGACGATTGGCATTCCGTCTGGAGCTGCCCGCGTCCTGAGCGGCCCCCTGCTTGAGTCGGTGAGAAACGAACTGCCCAGGGTCTCCCTCAAGATGGTCGAGGGTATGACGGGACCGCTGGAGGAGTGGATGGCTGCTGGACGCTTCAATCTGGCGGTACTCTACCGCACTGCGGATAGCGTAGGCCGAATGACGGTGATAGCGCGCGAAAACCTTTGTCTGGTGGTACCGTCGGGTGAGCCGCCATTCGAAGATGCGATATCTCTGGCCGACCTGCATGCATTCCCCCTGGCGGTTCCCATGCGCAATAACAATGTCAGGCGTTCGGTGGCTGACGTCGTCGCACAGCACGGTTGCGCGCTGGACGTCAGGTTTGAAGTGGACTCGCTTTCAACGATCATCAACATGGTCGTAGAGGGGAAAGCGCATTCTATTCTCGCCGCGTCTGCGGTTCAGAAAGAAGCCTCTCAGGGTCTGGTCCGTACGGTCAAGATCGTGGATCCGGTGATTACCCGCTCCGTTGTGCTTGCTGTAAACCCGAAAGATGAGCGTTCCGCCGCCGTGTCCGCAGTCCGCACGCTCATTCCGAAGGTCGCTCGAGAATTGATTGAAATCCGGAGCTGGGCAGCGGTGGCGCCTGAGGCGACCTGACAAACTAACCTTTAAAGCTGGGCATGATCTTTTGCGGCCATTAGGACCAGCCCGATCTGGATTCCAGATGGATTTCGGCAATATTCGATATTTGACCCGCCGCGACCATCGCGATGAAACTGGCTCAAGCGAGTTCAGCAGTTTCGATATCGAAACTGCGCTCGTATGCAAGAATTCAGTCAAGTGGAGCCCGCGATGTCCGACGCCAAGAGTTACGAGCTCTTCATTAATGGCAAATGGCGAGCCGGTGGTAGCCGAGCCACTTTGCCGGTGATCAACCCGGCGACGGAGAAGGTATTTGCCTCAGTGGCCTCGGCTACGGTTTCAGACTTGGATGAAGCTCTTGCTTCGGCAGAACGCAGCCGCAAGGCGTGGTCCTCACGACCCGCCAAAGAGCGTGGCGAGATACTCGTCTCTGCCGCCAGCATTCTGGCAGAGAAAGCTGGCGCCGCAGCCAGGGACCTGTCGTCCGAACAGGGAAAGACGATTGCCGAAGCAACAGGAGAGTACGCGCGCGCAGTCGAAACGCTGGAATGGAATGGCCGGCATGCCGATGAGTTGTCGACCCCGATTCCGTTGGGTCCGAACAGGATGATCGTGCCGGAGGCCCTCGGTGTCGTCGCTGCCTTTACGCCGTGGAACTATCCAGCCGTTCTCATCGCCCGCAAGCTCGCCCCCGCGCTGGCGGCAGGCTGCCCGGTGATCCTCAAAGGGGCCGAAGAGACGCCAAGCGTGGCTGTCCATATCGTGGAATCTTTGCGTCAAGCAGGGATACCGGAAGGCGTGGTCAACCTGGTGTTCGGTGTTCCTGTGCATATATCACGGCATCTGCTCAGTTCGCCAATTGTCAAAGTCTTGACGTTCACGGGGTCGACCGCTGTTGGGAAACAGCTGGCCACACTGGCCGCGAATAATCTGCAGCGCTGCATCCTTGAGCTCGGTGGACATTCCCCGGTTATTGTGTGCGAAGATGCCGACCTGGCAACGGCGATACCGGCTATTTCGGAATACAAATTCGAGTGCGCGGGCCAGAGTTGTAATGCGCCCAGCAGGATTCTTGTCGCCCGATCCCGCTATGAGGAATTCCTGTTCCGGATGACGGAGGCGGTCCGAAAAATCAGGATCGGTCCACCGGATGACCCTGCAACGCAGATGGGTCCCATGGCAAACGCGCGGCGAATCGAGGCCATGCAACGCCTGACCAAAGATGCGGTAGAGGGCGGCGCCCAAATCGAGACCGGTGGCACCCCCCTTGACCGACCGGGGTTTTACTGGCCGCCAACCATCCTGACTGGCGTACCGAAGGAAGCGAGAGTGCTTCATGAAGAGCCGTTCGGACCAATTCTCAGCGTGGCTCCTTTCGATACGATCGAAGAGGCGATCGATGAAGCCAACGCCACGGAGTACGGTCTGGCCGCCTACTTGTTTACTGGCGCGGCCGATACGCAACAGAGGCTTGTGGGCGGTCTTTCTGCGGGCGCTGTTAGTGTGAATTACCTGAAAGGGGTTTCCGCTGATGCCCCTTATGGAGGAGTCAAGCAAAGCGGCTATGGATATGAAGGCGGCGAGCAGGGGGTGCGAAGCTTCCAGATTCTGAAAATGGTGAATGGCCTCGGGTCATTTGGATAAAATCCGGTGGGAAATAGAACACGGACCATCGCTGGCAAGGACATCACAAGAAGCGTCGCCGACGCTCTTCAGTACATCTCGTACTATCATCCTCCAGATTATATCCGGTCTCTTTCTCACGCATACACGCGAGAACAGAGCCCGTCGGCGAAGAATGCCATAGGTCAGATTCTGCTGAACTCCCGCATGGCGGCCTTTGGGCGGCGCCCGATTTGTCAGGACACCGGAGTTGTGGTTGTCTTCGCAAAGGTCGGCATGGATGCCCGCATTAAGTCAACGGCCAGTTTCGCTGATCTTGTGAATGAGGGCGTACGTCAAGCCTATCTCGATCCGGACAATCCCCTTCGGGCATCGATCGTTGCGGATCCCCTCGCCAGACGGGTCAACACCCGCGACAACACGCCGGCAGTTGTCCATGTCGACCTGGTGCAAGGTAACCAGATTGAGGTCACCATCGCCGCAAAAGGCGGCGGGTCGGAGAACAAGGCACGTTTTACCACCCTCAATCCCAGCGCCTCCGTTTCCGACTGGGTGGTCAATACCGTTTCGACCCTTGGCAGCGGGTGGTGTCCACCTGGACTGATCTCTGTCGGCATCGGTGGTAGCGCTGAAAAGGCGATGCTGCTGGCCAAGGAGGCCATGAACGAGCCCATCGATATGGCGGAACTGATCGCAAGGGGGGCGTCAAGCGCAGAGGAGGGGCTGCGGATTGAGCTTTATGAGCGGATCAACGCGCTTGGTATCGGCGCCCAAGGCCTTGGTGGTCTGACGACAGTCGTTGACGTCAAGGTTGCGACCTATCCTACTCATGCAGCGTCCAAGCCTGTGGCGCTCATCCCGCAATGCGCCGCCAACCGGCACCTGAAGTTTACTTTGGACGGCTCTGGACCCATCAGCCTCCAGCCGCCCGATTTGCGCGAATGGCCCGACATCGGAGCCGACGAATTGAACCCAGCCGGCGTCCGGCGGGTCAATTTAGATACGCTGACGAAGGAAGAGACGGCATCGTGGCGCTGCGGTGAAACGCTCCTGCTGTCTGGAAAGATGCTGACGGGCCGTGACGCTGCCCACAAGCGAATGGTCGAACTGATCGATGCCGGCAAGCCGCTTCCAGTCGATCTGCGGGGACGCGTGATCTACTACGTCGGTCCCGTCCGGGCAGCGAGAAATGAGATCGTTGGACCCGCCGGTCCAACAACCTCCAGCCGCTTGGACGATTTTACGGACAAGGTGCTCGCCGAAACCGGCCTTTTCGCGATGGTGGGCAAAGCGGAGAGGGGACCGGCGGCCATCGCCTCGATTGTAAGACACAAAACGCCATACCTTGCTGCAGTGGGTGGCGCTGCGTACCTGATCTCAAAATCGATTAAGGCGGCGCGGATCGTTGCCTTTGAAGACCTGGGCATGGAAGCCATCTATGAATTCGATGTGCAGGACATGCCTGTTATCATGGCCGTCGATGTTGAGGGAAACTCCATTCACAATTCCGGGCCTCTTGAGTGGCGTAAGCGTATGGCGGCCGACAGCATCGCACGCAACATTGGCGTTTGAGTCTTTCCGTTGGGCGATTTCGGCCAGACTCCAGCGTCAAATTGCCGTGAGACGAGCGGCATTTGCGGTGCCTTGCGCCTCCGCGAGCCGGACGAGCAAGGCCTTCAATTCACCCCAATAGCTGAATGTGCCACTGAATACTGCATTGAGTATGCCGTCCACGCGATCGAGGCTCGAATGCTGTCGCACGTCTATCAAGTACGGCAGCGGAGATTCAAGAAAATGGGGTATCTATTTATTAGGAGGTCTTCGCCGCCGCCGACTATTCTCTCCAGCGGCATCATTGCCCCGTTAGGCGTCGGGGCGATAGCCAAAGTACTTCTGCAGCTTTTCTCAGCGGATCGCTCTCCCTCAGCTGATTGTCGTACCCCATTCTGGCACATTTCGGACCGAGAACGGATGCGTTCCACTACTACATTCGGTCATTCAAGATGGATAGAATTGATCGGCGCACAAGGCGCTGTCATCGCTGCTTGAGAGCAACAGGTTATGAAGTCGAAACCCGACCCCGTGCAACTCGACAGTTGGGACGTCCGGATTCTCTCCGAGATTCAGGCAGACGGTCGGATTTCAAAAAGTGAGCTTGCAAAACGAGTTCATCTTTCGGCGTCGGCCTGTTCGGAGCGGCTCCGAGCACTCAAGGCCGCAGGGATTATTGAGGGATTCTATGCGCGACTGAGTCCTGCCCTCATTGGCGGCATGATCTTTGTGATGGTAGAAGTCGTGCTGGATCGCCATCGTCTTGAGGACCAACGACACTTCGAAACTGCAATCCAAGAGATCCCGGAAATCCTGGACTGCTGGGCAATTGGGGGGCGCGTCGATTATCTGATGCGGGTCGCATCTCCTTCTATGGCCGCCTATCAGGATTTCATGGAGGGACTGCTGCAGGCAGGCTTGGGCATTGATCAATACTATAGCCTTGTCGTCACGAAACCAGTGAAGTCCAATTCACCGATACCTTTGTCCGCACTGAGGCAACGGTGAAACCGAAAGTTTAAGTTTCAACGGCGTTTGGCGCGGATCCCGTAGATTCGTCGGCAAAAGGCGCCCATTCCGACGAAACTCAAGGGACATTTGCGGTATACTAATTGCTGGAAAAAGGTGGCCGAGCGCTATCCGCCAGTTGATGGCGAGGAAGGACGATGCGCTTGAGCAATCTGGAACCGATCATTCCAGGAGACGGATCGAAGCAGCCATCGGACGCACTTGCCCAGCACGGTTACGGCGAGAAGCCAAACCGGATCGTGCCTGGTTGAGGAGGCGTCCATATCTAAGATGCGAAGTGCCGAAAAATGCCTCTACCGCTACTTCAAGGGGGGAACTTTCGCCCTGGATTGGCGATCAGTGGCGATTGAGCTTAGTCGCGGTCAGCGCATCCGTGTAGGGGGCGAAATCTACAGCGAGGGTTTGGCAAGCCGACGGATAGCGGGAGTGCAAGCTGGCCCGCTCGGCCTTGACGACCAACCGGGCCCTCGACGCCTGCGGACATTCGGAGATCGCTCCATCGCGTTTTTACGTCCTAAGTTCGTTGCTGATCGAGATTAGGAGATCGTCTGTCCTGTTTGACATTGCTGGTCTCCGCAGCCTTCTAAGTGAGGAGCATGGCTGTGCCGGGGGCGCGTAGGTGGGTGACAAGGCCGGTCACTCCTGCCAGCCGACGTGGTCTTTGAGAAGGTGGAGGTTGCGCTACCCGGCTGGAGAGCATGGTGCCAGTTTTCACAAGACAAGGGTCGCTTAATCGAATGGGCGTCAAGTTCATAGATTGCGAACAGATCATGGGGGGATTTGAATAGTGCTACTGACCGAGGCAGAGCTGAAAAGAGTTGCGAATGCCAGTCGAGGACATAGAGCCGCATCGATCGTTCTAAAGGAAGAGACGGCCGCAGCTACAGCCAGATCGTCATTCGACGTTTTTCTGTCACATTCTTTCAAGGACGCAGAGATCATTCTCGGTGTGAAGCGAATTTTCGAGGAGCTTGGGTTCACTGCTTACGTAGATTGGGTCGAAGATTCACAACTGGACCGCACAAAGGTCTCCTCGGCCACCGCCGAGTTGCTGCGAACCCGTATGAGGCAGTCAAAGACGCTTATCTATGTGCATTCAAACAATTCTCCAGGATCCAGATGGATGCCTTGGGAGCTTGGCTTTTTCGATGGGTTTCGGACCGCGGTAGCGGTTCTGCCCGTGGCAAAAAATTCTTCGGAAACATTCTCCGGGCAAGAATTTTTGGGCCTATACCCTTACATTGATGGGACAGGACCTGCATTCCTGTTTATGAACAGAGGGACCGCGCCTCGCTCAAGAATAGGCTCTGTAAGCTCGACTGCTAACCTCACGTTTGCCAAATCCTGGCTTAAAGAATTTACCGCCACAAAATAGACTGGTGTGCTTCAAAAATGAAATATCCTGGACTCTATAATAGCGCCGACGTGGCATCCAACGAGCAGCAGGCGACGTTTCTGCGCCTGATCCGGGCAGAGTACGTTCTTCTTTTTTTAGCGTCGGTGCTCTCTTTGGACTTGTCGTCATCAAAAGCCTATTTCGGTGTCTATGCTGCGGTATTTCTTTGCTCAATGGGAGTCCTCATTTTCCGGTCGGTCACAAAGCCCGAGCAGGTCTGGTATCAGGCTCGAGCTCTGGCAGAGTCGGTGAAGACATTGACTTGGCGCTTCGCGATGCGAGCACAGCCGTTCGATGACGCGCGCGCGGCTGACGCCAGAGCTGATTTTCGAAAGCTCATGGAAGATATCCTTGATAGCAATCGTCACCTTGGTAGCGCGTTGAGCGGCACCGATTCAGCATCGCCCCAAACAACGGACGAGATGATGTCGATAAGGGACTCCCCGCGAAAAGAACGAAAAGACCTATATCTGCAGAGACGAATCTGCGACCAACGGAAGTGGTACGAGAAGAAGGCGCGCTCGAACAAGAGGTCCGCGAAAGTCTGGATGGGCCTTGGTATTTTTGCATACGCTCTGGGATTCTCGTTCATCGTAGTACGCATCGCTGACCCCGCGATGCCAGGCTGGCCGACCGAGCCGCTAATTGTCATCGCCGCCTCCCTTATCGGGTGGACCCAGATCAAGAAATTTAACGAATTGGCATCGGCTTACACGTTGACAGCTCACGAGATCGGCTTGACTGCCGACCTTATTACGGACGCCAACTCGGATGAGGCATTCTCCGCCGCGGTGAACGAAGCCGAACTGGCTTTCTCACGGGAGCACACCCAGTGGGTTGCTCGTCAAAACAACTAAGAGACAACAATGGCATACAGCGATCCGACCTATGTAATATTTGACGGCGATGAAGACGCTTGGGCATACCGCTTTATGAAAGGGTGGAACGCCAGCGAGAATGTGAGTTTTGAATTCGCGAACGCTCACGATCTGGACAATATGACGGGCCGAGCACAGGACGAAGATTATGTTAAACGCAATCTTCGCAACAGAATGAATGGATCGAGCCAGGTACTTGTCCTGATCGGTGAGAAGACGAAAAACCTTTTTCGCTTCGTGCGCTGGGAAATGGAATTGGCTCTTGATCTAGGTCTGCCGATAATCGCAGCAAACCTTAACGGCTCGCGGCAACAAGATGTGAGCTGTCCGCCTATCATCAGGGACAAATGTGTTGTGCACGTGCCGTTCAAGATGAAGGCCATCAAGCACGCGCTAGCCAATTGGCCGAGCGAATTTCATCGGCTTTCAAACGCTCAGCGTGGCGATGGCGCCAGGAGCTATGGCGAAAGCACCTATCGCGATCTCGGCTTATAATCGCCCACCTAAAAGCACTTAGCCGCCAAAACATCCTCGCCATCCGCTGGCGGCGACTAGCCTTAGCAACGACCGCCAGCCTGTTCCGAGCTTGCCGAGCGATGATAAGAAGACGTCCGATTTGCTGAGTTTGGCAGAAAGCTGCAGGTCATGTGCAACCTATTTGAGGAGCCCCGCTCGAAGCGTCGGATCGTCAGGCACGATCACGTCGCGCGAGGGCGCTGGTTTCGCGAGGAAAAGGAGCGGCTGTTCGACGTTGAGGCTTGATCCAGCGTTTCGAGACTGCACGAGCGGCGAGCATTGATGGAGGCAGCTTTTCAGGCCGCGCAATTCTGTCGGCTGCCCCCTCCTGCGAGCCGCAGCTCGGCTCGCCCTGCGCTGCAACCACGAATCTGCGATCGCAAGAAAGGCAACACGCTGACCGATAGAACTTGGCGGCGCTGGTCGGCTGCGAATCAAGATGTCGATGGCAAGGAGCTCTCGCCGCGCGTCTTTGCCGGGCCGAACCTTCTGGCTCTCGTCCAGCCGCTTGTTGATGGCCGAGATCGACGAGGCCGAGAACTCATGGCCGCACAGCTCTTCGGTGATCGCCTTGACCTTCCGGGTCGACACGCCCTGCACATACATCTCCGCAAGCGTCGCCACCAAGGCCCGCTCGGAACGCTGGTAACGCTCGAAAAGTTCGGTCGAGAAGCGGCCCGCCCGGTCCTGCGGAACCCGCAGCTCAAGCTTGCCGACCCGGGTGACAAGCGTGCGGCCATAGTAACCCGAGCGATAGCCGAGACGCTCCGGCGTGCGCTCGCTCTTCGAAGCACCCAGCGCCTCGTCCATCTCGGCCTCGAGCACCTCCTGCATCACCGCGCGGATCACCTCGTGCAATCCATCCGGATTCGAAAGCAGAATGTCTTTGACGGCAGCGCTGGCGGTCTTACTTTCTGTCTTGGTCATGGTGGCGTTCCTTCCAGGGAATCGGTGACGTTGAACATCACCAGCCTGCCATGACCGCCCTCTCTCAGCGAATTTGCAGAACCCTCAGCACACTACCCAATATCGCCCGCTAATCGGGCACTATGGTGGGCGCATGCGCGTCGTAAGCTGTTCGTGTTTGCAGGACGCGCCCCCGACCCTCGGCTAAGGCGAAGGTGACGCCTTAGTTTTCACGGCAATTCGGGCCGATCCCGCGAATTCCACGGCCAATAACCTGCATTCCCGAGAAACTCGAGGGACGTTTCCGGTATGCTATTTGCTAAACAGGTGGCTGGCCGAGTGCCCTCCGCCAATTTATCGCGAGGAGAGGGACATGCGCTTGAGCAATCTGGGAACCGAGCAACTCCGGGAGAAGGATAGAAGCTTCGTCTTCCATCCTTCTACGCATTTGGCCAAGCACAGCCGAGGCGAAACGCCAAATAGGATTATGGCCGGTGCGGAAGGCGTCTATATCTGGGACACCGAAGGCCGAAGGAGCCTCGACGGTTTCGGAGGACTCTACTGCGTCAACATGGGATATGGATGCACGGAGATCGCCGAGGCCATTGCCAGGCAAGCACACGAATTGCCGTTCGCGCACGTCTATGCCAGCCAAGGTACGGAGCCGGTCGCCCTGTTGGCAGAGGCCGTGGTCGAGTATTTCGGTCAGAACATGCGAAGGGTCTATTTCGGCCTCTCCGGTTCCGATGCCAACGAAACCAACATCAAGCTGGTCTGGTACTATAATAACATTCTTGGCCGGCCCGAAAAGAAAAAGATCATCTCGCGAAATCGCGGCTATCACGGGTCTGGATTGGTCACGGGTAGCCTAACTGGCCTTCCCTTCTTTCACAATTTCTTCGACCTGCCTCTGGATTTGGTGCGCCATACAACCACGCCGCACTATTACCGCCAGGCGCGTGTCGAGGAGAGCGAGGAAGCGTTCTCCCGGCGCTGTGCCGATGAGCTTGAAGCCTTGATCCTGGCCGAAGGACCGGAAACGGTTGCAGCTTTTATCGGAGAGCCGGTACTTGGGACAGGAGGTATTGTGCCGCCCCCCAAAGGGTACTGGACGTCCATTCAAGCGGTGCTCGACAAATACGATATCCTTCTAATCGCGGATGAAGTGGTCTGTGGCTTCGCGCGAACCGGCGAGAAGTTCGGTTCCCACCTGTATAACATGCGTCCGGATTTCGTGACCATCGCAAAGGGTTTGAGTTCCGCCTACCTCCCCATCTCCGGGTCAATCATTGGCGACCGTGTCTGGTCGGTTTTGGAACAAGGAACTGAGAAGCACGGCGCACTCGGCCACGGCTGGACATATTCGGGGCACACGCTTTGTGCCGCAGCCGCGCTCGCCAATATTCGACTGCTTAAAGAAAAAAATATTCTGGAGCATGTCCGCGATGTTGGACCGTATTGGCAAGACCGGATGAAGGCCGAGCTGGCGGGACATCCCATCGTTGGTGAAGTTCGCGGAGTGGGTATCCTGTCGGCCGTAGAGATGATGCGGGACCCAAAACAAAGGATACCATTCGAACCCGACCTTCAGGTCGGGGTGCGCACTGCAGCTGCTCTGTTTGAGAATGGTGTCATCGGACGGGCCATGCCGCATGGCGACATCCTCGGTTATGCCCCCCCCCTGATCATTACCCGAAAAGAGATCGACATCATTGTCGACGCGACGGTAAAGTCGGTCGATACCACCTATCGCGCGCTGAAGGCCGAGGGTGCCGTATGATTTTGCGATCGCGAAGGAGCGAGTCCGGAGGCAGGCATGTCCCTGCGCGCTACTGCGCCGAGCAGACCCAAAACTGTTGAATTCCAGATATCTGATCTTGAGCATGCTCCGGGCTATTTCAGTCACGATTTGTAACCGAATCAGATCTGCCGCCGCTGTCCTGTTGCCCAACGACCAGGACCTCTGTGCGGCGCGCCCTGCGGGTGTACCTCCCCGCCGGCAGGGCGCCCTTTTTGACCCACGTAATCAGTATCATTATGGCCCGTGCGGAATCGAGGGTCTGGTAAAGGTCATCTGCACGTTCCGATGCAGATTGAGCTTAGACGTGCCCTTTACATCATTGCAGCGGGCCACGGTCGCCGGTTCCAAAGTGCGGCAATGCCGATGATTATCTTCCTTCACATCACAAAGAGCAGAATAATCATTGCGGTGAATTTTATCACGTCAGGTATATAAAAGGACGATACTCACACGCCACCCCGTTCACAAGGAAAGGCATTTTAATATTGTTGAGACGATTTGCCTATCAAAGAAAAGAAAGCATCGCAACACTTCTTTGCGGATCACGGCGCCCCGGGTGGGGGATGAGCGGCTATCCGAATTGTTATGCTAATGCCGACCCAAATTCCTGCAAAAGCTGGGGTCAATGATGGCTTTTGGTCAGCGCAGGATGATTTCTCCTGGTTTGGTCGGTGCAGGGGCGGTCATGATTTAATGCATGGAGATTCTCTGATTGAGCTGTTGAGATCATGAGGCGTCTGCCAGACGCCCATCGGGTGAGCCCAGCATGATTGGGATGACCGACGAAGATCGAAAGTGTGGCAGCATTCTGGAGCCCGGTCAGCCCAGCGACGCCCGCGGATTCAATCACGTTTGTCGGGACATACACGACGCAGCCGGAAGGCGTGCAGAAAGAGGAAGAATCGAGCGCGACGATGACGAGGGACATGCCACTTGTTTTCGAGACATTCCTAGAAAGACTGTCACAGAGTGTCGATGAGGCAGATTTCCGGGATGCCATGGCTGAGGCGGCCGGACGACTTGACCTAATCTTCTTTGCCTACCTCTCCTTGCCAGCACGGCCTTCCGGCAAACCGAGGCTAATTTCAAACTATCCACCCCGCTGGACCAGACAGTATCTGGAAAATCAGTATGAGAAACTCGATCCTGTGGTCTTGCGTGCTCGAAATGGCGGCTGCCCGTTTCACTGGGGATCGAATTTCGGAGGCGATAAAATGTCGCCGGCTCAACAGCAGCTATTCGATGAGGCGGCTCAATTCAGCATCTGCTGCGGTTTGACGATCCCAATTGTCGATCTCCGCGGCCGCATCGCTGCGGTTACTTTTGCCGCCGATGAGCCTCGTCCAGTATTTCTTCGGGTCGCTGAGCGGTACGAACAAGCTCTTCAACTGATGGCGGCCTGCTTTCATCGTTGCGTTCGCCGCAAATTGCCGAGCGATCGAACAGTGGATGGGATTTCGCTGACATCCCGCGAATATGAGTGCCTGAGGTGGGCAGCGCGGGGTAATTCAGCCTGGGTGACCGGCCGCATCTTGGGTATCAAGCCACGCACGATCGCTTTTCATTTGGACAATGCCAAGAAGAAGCTAGGCGTGCGAACCCAAAATCAGGCTATAGCCCTTTTGGGGTCCGAAGGGTCCTCAATTCTCTGAGAAGCTTTCTGATCCCCTTGTGCTCGGGCCATTCGATCGCACGCCTTGTATCGAGCGTTGACTGGATGCCAAGATCTTCTGTTCCGCCGGCTCGGGCGATGCAGCCGTATTCTTCCAGTCCGCGCCGGTGCTCATAGTCTATGGGTGCTCGAGCGGGTGTTTCGTCGCTGACGAGCTAGTCGTGCGGTTATATAGTTTCCGAGGATGGCCCGCTTGCATACCTGCCTGCCGGTAATCTCTAAACCCTTAACTTAG
This sequence comes from Mesorhizobium sp. M8A.F.Ca.ET.021.01.1.1, assembly GCF_003998025.1. Lineage (NCBI taxonomy): Bacteria > Pseudomonadati > Pseudomonadota > Alphaproteobacteria > Hyphomicrobiales > Phyllobacteriaceae > Mesorhizobium > Mesorhizobium sp. M8A.F.Ca.ET.021.01.1.1. The sequence continues at coordinate 102,940 of NZ_RZSJ01000001.1, read as the reverse complement.
GGCGATGGCTGTCGGTTATGCGGCTTGAAAGCGAAGAGGTGGACCCTTCGTCGAGCGCCGGCACGATATGGAGTGCTGCTCCGGGCTAATACCCATCCAGACAGAGCGGAACCTTCTATCACGTCAGACGCTCGGTTGCCAAACCCGATTTCCTGGGAACTTAATTGTGCTCGCCACTGGGGCCATTTTGCCGGGGCTGTAGTGCAGGTCCCGATCAGCCTGACCGTGGCTGCCACAGGAACTGCCTGCTTCTATGACCGAGCACTGCGAATTTGTCAGCTGGCGAACAATTCCTTGTAGCCGCTCGTCACCATCCAGTTCGCACGGTCGAGATGACTACGAAGCGCCTTCCTGGCGCGCTCCGGTTCAAGTGCCGGATCAATGCCGAGGATCAGTTGGGCCATTTCCTCTTCGGGCGCCTCATCGGCTGAGGCGTCCAGGAGCCTCATATAGATGGTAAAGTGCGCCCTGTCGTAGGAGGTAAGACGGTCAGACCAAGGGACTTCGTCGAGCAGTGTTGAGCTTTGAGTCCTATCTGTTCCCGGTGATCGATTCATGTCTGCCGCGAACCTCGCATGTTGATCGCTGGATGCAAGGCAGAATATCCCAAAATGGGATAATCCGAAACGGGGATTAGTCGCTGAGCCGGTCTCTACCTGACCGGTTCACCTAAATGCCCAAATCTCTTCGATCTCCCCGCCACCAGCGGTTTCTGGCCCAGTTGATCTCACTGCGCAATGTCAAAGGGCTGACGCAGGCGCAGGTGGCTGAGAAGCTTGGTCGTCCGCAATCTTTCGTGGCGAAATATGAGGGTGGCGAGCGGCGTCTCGATATCATTGAGTTTCTCGACGTAACTGCGGCCCTCGATGCTGATCCGTGTGAGATTCTGTTGAGCCTGCGCACGTAGTGGGCGCCCGCGCCCTCACCGCGCGTGCCGTGTGCCGGTGGATTGATCCCCGCTTTTCTTGGCTCTGGCGTCTCGACCATTCCGCTGCGCCTCCTAGCGCGTCGTTAGACTCTCGCAATTCTCTCTGTTTGTGCCTTTCCCAGCAGGTGGCGCCGTATCCTTCTAGGCCCGCCGCGGCGTCCCGCAACCCTTAGCCAGCTGTGAGCTTTCAGTAGGTCGTCCATCCGGTCCTCCGGATGCGGTGCGGCTCAGACGGCGCGCCCCTTCCTGTCATGACTCGCCGCCGCACCGCTTCCTGGGAAGCAGCCATTGGCGAGCGGAGGACAAAACGATGAGACCAGCGAAGCGCAGGGCCATCCGCGCCGACTGGAAGTCCTCGCGATCATCTTGGAGCGGCATTCGCGCTGTGGTGATGCGTCGATGCATGGTGGTTGCGCTACTTCGTTGCTTGAAGCGAAGCGACCGCACCGCCCATTTCGTCAATTGGCGAACAAATCCTTGTAGCCGCTCGTCACCACCCAGTTTGCACGGTCGAGATGACTGCGAAGAACGTTCCGTGCGCGCTCCGGTTCGCGTGCCGGATCAATGCCGAGGATCACATGGGCCATTTCCTCTTCAGTGGCGTTGTCGGCTGAGGCGTCCAGGAGCCTCATATAGGTTGTAAAGTGGTCCTTGTCGTAGGGCGTGATGCGGTCCGACCAGGGGACCTCGTCGGCGAACGGCGTGTTCGATCTGGGCTGCAACATCGCTAATTCTATCTCCGGCCGATGGACCCGCGAAGCCCTGTGCCTGCTAAATGTGGATTACATATTATAGTTGATAAACTCAAGCCGCCTGATCCGCTGGCTTGCGTGCATGGATATGCGCAAGTTGGTCGGACGGAATGTGCAGAGGATCAGGCAAAGGAAGCGCCTGACGCAGGAGCAGCTTGCGGAGATTTCCGGGTTCAGTCAGCAGTACATCAGCGGCTTGGAGAAAGGCCGAAGAAATCCGACAATTATCACGATCTATGAACTGGCATTGGCCCTCGGCGTCAGCCACATGGATCTGGTTCGGCCCGACAAACAGGCCTGATGCCCCCGCCCTCCAAGTAGCTGGCGGCCTGATGGCGCGCGCCGGGTGCTTGTGAGCCCACGCTTTTCTTAGGTCCCCCGGCAGCCCCTGCCATTTAGCTCGCCCTCGCGCGGGCGCACCCTATTGGACAGTCGGCCGCTGCGTTTTTGTCAGCTTTTCCTGGGACGTGGGGTGGTCGGCATTCCCTTTTAGGCCCGCCGCGGCCTGCCGCAACCTTCGCTCTCGCTTCAGGTCCTTCTCTTGGTTACGGTCCTTCGGATGCGGTCTGCCTCTTTCAGCGGGCCTAATCGCTTTCTGTCGCCCGCCCCACGGGGACAGGCACGCGAGACTAGTATGGAGCGTTGCGGTTAGCGCGCGAACAGCAAAGGAACCGAAAAAACAGGCAACTGTCGCAGCATGGCTGAACCAGCCATCGTGTCGGCATCTAGGAGTCGCGTGTTCGCCTTGCGCTGACACGAAGCTCAGACATAACGTCCGGGAGACGATGCTGGCAAATAGTCTGGCTGAAGCATTCCACCCACAATACCAAAGCCCGTCCCGATCCAAAGCGCTTCTAAGCCCTCCATCTCAGGCGCGAGGCCTGCTGGCCAGTGCACCTTCTTGGTCCGCCGGAAGAGAGCCCCGCCCTCTCGACAATCGGCTTCATGAGGTCTCGCCCTGCAGTGTCGACCGTAAAAAAGGGCGCGCGAGGCGCCCTTCATTTAAACCGGCAGTCGGGAAGCAGACTTCACTCTGATATTCAAAAGCGGTAGGTGACACCTGCGCCTATCAGCCAGGGATCGAGCTCCGCCTTCCCCGTCAGCTTCGCGCCGGCCACCGTGACGTCGAAGTCCGGCTTCAGGAAAAGCTTCTTCACGTCGAAGTTGAGGCCCCAGTGCTGGTCCACCATGTAGTCGAATCCGACCTGCAGCGCCGTGCCGAACGTGTTCTTCACCTTGAGAGCATCAGCGCTGCCAGTGTCCTGGTTGTAGAAGATCGTGTAGTTCACGCCTGCGCCGACATAAGGTTTGAACGCGCCGAGATCGGTAAAATGGTACTGCAACGTGAGCGTCGGCGGCAGCAGCCAAACTTTGCCGATGTTGCCCAACCCTCCGATCGTCCCTTGGCCCGCGATGTTGGCATAGGTGGTACCGAGTATGAGTTCGGCGGCGATGTTGTCGGTGAAGAAATACGAGATATCGAGTTCCGGCGTCACCGTGTCCGAATACGAAAGACCGGAGCCGGGAAGCGTATCAACGTAGCCCAGATCTTTCGTAACGACGCCCAACGCCCGCAGGCGGATCTGCCAAGGGATTGGCGCTTCGGTGACCGAGGCTCCCGTCTCCGCCAGGACGGTCTCTGCTTGCGCAGGCTCCGCGGCGACGGCCTGCTGTCCCACCATGATCAGGGCCACCGCCGCTGCTGTTGCCCGCGCTACGCCCATTCGCGTTCTCGCCATGAGATTCACTCCTTGATGTTCAGAAAGGATGCACTGCACTATTTCGTCTCCTGCTCGAATGAATTGTTGATGGACCTCAAATGCCCCACTTGCGTTGCAACGCGTTCCGCCGTCTCCGGAAGGTGATCGTTGAAGCCGATTGCGCTGCGGAGAAAATTGGTGCCTAGACTGATGAATGCGGCTTGCTCCCGATTGTCCTCGCCGCAGCCGTGCCCGCCTGCGCTGGCCTCGTAGAAGTAAGCGGGATAGCCAAGAGCCTGCAGTTTTGCGGCCATCTTGCGCGCATGGCCCGGATGGACGCGGTCGTCGCGTTTCGTGGTGGCGATCAGGATAGGCGGATAGGGCTGTCCCGGCGCTGCGGCGTGATAGGCGGAGATTTCCTTCAGGAAAGCCCAATCGTGAACCTTGTCCGGATCGCCATATTCGTCGATCCAGCTCGCGCCCGCCAAGAGCTTGGTGTAGCGACGCATGTCGATAAGCGGTGCTGTGCAGAACAGAGCCCCGAAATGCTCAGGATAGCGGGTCAGCATGTTTGCGATCAGCAGGCCGCCATTTGAGCCACCCTCGGCGGCAATCCGCCTCGGCAGGGTGATGCCCCTTCGCACGAGGTCGGCGGCAACGGCGGCGAAATCGTCATGGGCGAGACGCTTGCCCTCCCTGCGCCCGGCTTCGTGCCAGCGGGTGCCGAACTCGCCGCCGCCGCGGATGTTCGCCTCGACACACGTGCCGCCGCGCTCGAGCCACAGCTTGCCCAGCGGGGAGTTGTAGTAGGGCAGGAGTGATACGCCGAACCCGCCATAAGCGGAAAGGTGAATCGGAGCATCTCCGTTCCCGTTCGCCGGACCAACCTGCGTATAGGGGATCAGCTCATGATCGATAGAGACTGCCTCGTGGCGCGTGACCACCAGTCCGGATGCATCGAAATTCTCCGGGCTGCGCTTCAGGATTGCTGAAGCGCTGAGAGACGGCGCGGCATTGAGATCGAATAGCAAGAGCTGCGGCGGCGTGATCGGATCCTGAGCACAGACCAGGACCTCTCCATTGGCCTCGTGAACTGCCGCATCGAATGACCAGACGTGGACAGTCCCTTCGGCGGGCAGAGTGTCCAGGACTCGGCGCGTCCATTCCTGGTGGCCGGGAGTGAACATCTCGAAACGCGGTACGAGATTGATGAGGTAAGAGATAATGAGCTTCCCGTCATTCCAGAAGAATGACTGCAGGGAGCGCCTTTCCCCTGGTTGAAACAGGGTCTCAAATCGGCGTCCGCCGGCGAGGAAAGAGCAAAGCGAGATGACGATCAGCGCGTCGGCGGGATGGGTGGTGCCTCCCACCGTCCACGGCTTGCGCGGCCTTACCGCCAGCCAGTCGCCGAAGACCCGCCACGACGCGTCACGAGGAAGATCGATCTGCCTCCTCGGCCCGCTCCTGTCGCCGATCCAGCTGATTTCCTCGAAGAAGGCCGGCTTCTCGATGAACCAAAGGCGCTCGCTGCGGCCGGTGCGGTCCGAATGACCAGACACCTTGAGGCTCTCGAACCCGGCCTCGAAGATTACCGGTGTGGTGAGGGGATCCGCGTCACGCTTCCACAGTCGCACGGTGCGCGCATAGCCGGAGCGGGTGGCCATGCCATTACCAAGCGCACTGGAAAGCAGAAGCGTGTCAGGGTCCAGCCAACTAACGTAGCCTTTGGCCTCGGGGAGATTGAAACCGTCGGCGACAAAGCTCAGAGAGATCAGGTCGAATTCGCGATGCACGACCGCGTCGCTGCCGCCGCGCGACAGGCGCAGAACGGCTCTTTCCCGTCTCTCCGGCTCGATGGACGCGCCGTCCCAGATCCAATCCTCTCCGTCGCTAGCCGCGAGAGCATCCAGATCGAGCAGTAGCTCCCATTGGGGATCCGCCTTCATGTAGGCGGCAAGGGTGGTCCGGCGCCACAGTCCGCGTGGATTTCCGGCATCTCGCCAGTAATTGTGGAGGTACTGACCATGGCGCGCGATCAGGGGAAGGTTGTCGCGATTGTCGAAAATGGCTGTCAGAGCCGCGCGGTCGCGCTCGAACTGCGTTCCACCGAAGTGCTTTAGGGTCTTTGCCGACTGGCCGGCGGCCCAGGCAAGTGCCCGCTCGCCCTCTACATTTTCAAGCCAGAGATAGGGATCGTCGTCGGGAGCATCCAGCGTTGGACGGACATCAAATGCGTTCATGTCCGAACGACCTGAGGAATGAAAGTGGAATGGCTTCCGTTTGATCGGGAACGCTCAGTGTTGGTAGCGGCGCCCACATGTTCGAAAAGCGTGATCATTGATGAGTTCTTCCAGTCGGTGCGGCATCGCAGTGCTTTTGCGCATAGGACCGCAACCGACGTGCCAACTGGGAAAATCGTTTCGGAACAATGCGATCGCTCTGGAAGCGTTGTGTCACATGTCCGACATCGTCGAGAATCCGACAACGAGTGCTCCTCCTAATCCCGGGTCAACTCCGGCGCCAGTCGGTGACACCGTGCAGAATTCGAGCAGACGAGCGCCCCCAAGCTCGCGAAGCGCATTGAAATACGTGAGCACTGTCAGATACGGATCGGCGGCATCTTCCCCTTCTTGCGTCGGGCTGGAAGTCAATGCCTGCGCGCCTGCCAGCAGGGTCTGCATGCTCCGAAGAAAGAGGAGTTTAAGCCCGCGACCCTGACTCGCCACACCGACGTAGAGGCGGGCTGGCTCTCGTGCCGATGGCACAGTGCTGGCGAAGAAGCTGTCGGTACGGTGGATGCCGGGTGGCGGAAATACGGCCGTCTCCGAACGATCGAACAAGGCTGCGATCTGTTTCTCCGCCCTTCGGACGGTCGCGGTCGAGGCGACGATTTTTGGACGAATGAGTCCATGAAGACCCGGCCGCGACGACAGCAGGTCGATCGCTGTTTCGTAGAGTGCGGCCGCCGTTCCAAGCGGGCCAGAGATCAGGTGCAGTTCGTCCTGGATGACAAGATCCGGCGGATCGAGCCGATGCCCGTTTCCGAAGGGGCGACCTTCGCCTGGCTCAGACGCGCCGAAGAACCCCTTGTCCGGATCATGCCGATCTACGTGTCCAAAGAATGCGCCGCTCTTGCCAATCCATGGAAGGGAGGCAAATTTGTCCACCGTGGCGATGAGAAATGCGGGAAGACGGCGGTAAATTGGCTCGTCCACCACGAGCACCGGCAGGTGTCGATCCCGCGTGAAGTCGCATTCGGCGTTCTCGCATTTGAGCACTAGATTCTGCGGAGCTGTCCTGTTGGGCGTGAAGTGGAAGCTCTCTGGCTTGAAGGGCTCACCACACCAGGGACATGCCTTCAGTGGCACCGGGGTTTCGTCTTAGGTCTGCTCTGGTACCGCTTCAGCCAGGTCGTCGCGGCGTCCTTGCCGGAAGAATTTCGCGGCTGGATTGTTCGGTGAGGCTGCGCCGCCCACCCAGAGTCCAATCTCGATCGGCCATTCGCCAAGCGTCTTCCGGCCATTGTCATCATGGGTCCGCAGGAGTTCGAGCGCGCAGACGAGACCAGCGGCGTGAGCAGGCGTAACGTGTAGCGCATGATGACGCTGATGCCCGCACCCAGCACGCCAGATCCGCGGAGCCGCCTCGGCACAATCGCATAGGCGGCAAGTCCAAGATATGCTTCCGTCTTGCCGCCGCCGGTCGGAAAAAAAGCAGGTCGACGATCTCGCGCTCACCACTGTTTCGGTCGGTCACGCCAACGAGATTGAGGAGGACGAAGGCTAGCTGGAACGGCCGCCATGTTGGCGGGTCTACATCGCCCGGCAGCTTCTTCTGCCTCGCGCCGGCGGTTGGCCATCGCCATCGCCGTATTCATCAGGCCGAATGCTTCACGCGCCATCGTATCACGCTTAAGGAGATCTATCCCATCGCGAATCCTGCTGCCGGCGGTGTCAACATTTTCCAGAAGCGCCTGGCCCGTCTTTAGCCGTCTCGGCGCAAGCCCTGTCATCAGTCCTTCCTGACTCCGCCGCCACTCGGCGTAAAGTTCAGGCAGTGAATCCAAGGCTGCACTGACCGCTTCGGCTCCGGAAACGGCAGCCCGAGCGAGAGCCTCCATGCCGAACTCGACGCCATCGCTCCTTGCCGGGACGACACGTTCCACCTCCTGCTGCGGAAGGAAATCGGTCCAAACACGCGTCACGGGGAGCGGATCGTTCGTCGCGTCAAGCCGTTCTTGCCAGCCTGCAGATGTGTTGCGACCAACGGCATATTCGCGGACATCGCGATAATGGAGATCGCCCAGCCTAAGGTCGAAATCATCGGACTGGTAGGTGGACAGGTCGCTGCGCGGATAAAATCCATCCGCACATTCGAGCTCGATCCGGGTCTGGAACGCGTAGGCCACGTCCTTGTACGGAGCCTTTGTGCTCCGTCGACGGTTTACCAAGAAGACGGTGATGACGCGCAGACGCTCTTCAGCCCCCTCCGGAGTCTTTTGACGGAGCACACGGTGTCAACGGCGACTTCGATGCCGCCGCCCGGCCTCTGAGTCAGCGCTTTCCGGCAGCAGGATTCCGGACTGGTTCCGAGTGACGTCGAGGACGATCGCGGCTTCGCCGGGAACCCGAACCCAACGGAGGTTCTCGGGCTTTTCTGGCTTTGGCTTGCCCTTTCCCGACAGTTCGGGAATGAGGAGCGCATCGGGCAATGGGGGCTCCGTCTTATAGTTCCCCCATGTTGCGCGCAGCGTGACTTGACTCACCGTTTGCGGAAGAACCACCGTCAACCCTATCGACGACGGAAGAAACCTGTCCCGCGGTGGTTGGTCAGTCGAATCCTTCTCCTCGACCTCCCCCTCGACAGCGGAGTCCAGCATCTCACTGGCGAGAAGGTCGTCGGCGGTTTCTTCGATGGTTTCCTCGCCGTCAGGTATCACAGGCGCAACACCGTCGTAGGCGGGAACGATAAAGCCCCCGGCGTCCCAGCGATTGCTTCTCGGTCAAACTTCGCGTGCGAGATTCTGATCAAGGTCAGGATTCGGGCCGACTAGGTCGCGGCGGAGGATGTCGATCAGCTTGTTTCGTACCTCGAGCGAATTCGTCATGGTGTCGGTCTCTCAAGGTAAAGCTGCGCAGCGTCTGGTCGAGCCATTTTTGGGTATAGGCATCTTTAACAGGACCTTCGGACGATGGCCGATATCGGCGAGGAGCCGCTCCAACGAGACCAGTCTGTCGCGCAAGCCGAGGCGCAGCCCAACGCGAAGACTCGCCTTATCCGGACCGCAAAGGAGCCAAGCGTCGCTGCGCGTGATGGTGTGTCCAGAGCATCTGCTCTCCGGCGTCCAGAAAGCGCATATGGTCGTCACGCAATAGCGCGCTCGCGCGTTCAATGTCGCTGACCGGATGTACGGCTTTAAGTGTCTCTCTCAGAACATTAGCTTCGATCTGCTGTTCGGGCCGCCGCCTCTGGAGCCCTGTCTGGGTTTCGATCTCACACATCTCGACCGTCTCCACCGGGTACCCGCTCGTCAGCGCCTTCCATGCCGACACACGCCAGCACTCGATGATGACGTTGGTATCGACCAGCAACGAACTTCGGTGCCGCGGCATTCACCCGCCTACAACTCGTATGGCGCTTCCACGCTGTGAACTGCAAAGAGGTCCGCAAGATCGTCGATCGAGATGCCGAGCAGGTGCAATACGCGCCTCATCGCCACACGACCCTCATTGACAGCCTTGCCGATCACCTCGACGAACGTCGGGGAGAACAGCGGAAGCAGCGGCTCTTCGGCGGGCTTGCTACGGCCGTTGTTGCGAAGGCGATCTTCGGCGATACCCCTGCCAATATCCTTGTCGATCCAGTCAAGGCCGACCAGCCGCCAGCGCAATGCGGAAGCCGTGACCCTCAATTCATCTGCGACCGCGTTCAGCCGTACGATGAGTTCGTCGCCTGCCAATTCGGACCAATCGCCAACCTTGCCAAGCACAGTTGAAGGCATGAGGAGAGCCGAGGCGAAATTGTCGGCGAGTTGCTCGACCCGGCTACGTTTCTTGGGCACGACATCTTCGACATGATCCGGCGGCATCGCGTCCCAGGTGAGGATGTGGAAAAGCTCGTGAGCGAGGTCGAAATGGCGGCGACCCGCAACCTCGCGGCGATTGATCAACACGACATCCAGTTCCGGCAGGCGGCAGGCGGCGCCCGACACGCCTTCGATCGGATCAACCATCAGGACCAGCATTCCGAGATCCCGCTCCATGACCTCGGCGAGGCGAGCGGCAGGCACGTTTCCTAGCTTATATTCGCCGGCGAACCGGTCGCCCGCAGCCGATGCATCCTCGTAGCTGGATTCTTTTGAAAGACCGAGCGAGCACCTCAGCAGCGGAGCTTCCCTGCCCACTTGTGGCGCGAGCGTACGGAATGCCGCGATCACGCGGCCCGCGTCTTCTTCGTAACCCAGTAGGGCACGACCGATGACGCCGTTCTGACGCCAGGAGAACTTACCTTCGCCGACGAGCAGAAACGGATCGGTGAAAAAGTCCAGCGGAACGCGAAAGATTTCGACGGCGCGAACGAGTTCCTCGGCCGAAAGTCGCCGCTCGCCCGTCTCGATGGCGGAAATGGTCTGGCGGTCCTTGAAGCCGAACAGACGCGCGGCCTCCTCCTGCGAGAGGTTGCGCTGTCTGCGCAGCGCTTTCAAACGGATGCTGATGGTGGGAGTCGACATGTCGCACCTCCGCAATCGCTATAATCTTGCGAATTTTGAAATGCAAGGATATGTCGCGATTTGGACCAGCAAAGCCCCCGTGAGGATCGTGGCTGGCCGTTGATCGGAAACGAATCGGAGGCACCTTCAGGTAACGCACGATGAATTTCACCATTTCCCTTTCTGATGCAGCTCGTCACACTATTACGCTTGCCACACTGGAAGCCTATGTTCTCGGAGATGGTCGTCCGCGCCGAACAAAGCTGGAAACGCTGGGGTATCTTTGGGGCTTCAGTCGCGAGGACTCGAAAGGAACGACCCATTTCCATGTCGATCTTATGAGTCTCAGCATTTCAGCCGAGCGATCACGGAACAGCGTGAAGCCCAACAATCAGGCTGTCCGCCTGAAGAGCGAACTGATGGATCGATGGGCACCACACTTGACGCTCATCGGTGATTTCCACAGTCATCCCTATGAAAATCTTGCCGAGGTACGGGACAGTAGTGGATTCGAGTTTTCGGATGCTGACGAAGCAGCATTTCTAGACGACGACTTCCTGTGGGAGCGGGCTAACAGCCAGCCAATCATGCTGGCAATGACAATCTGCAAGCTGGCGCGGGTCCATGAAAAGCATGCCGCTGAGACCATACGCTCGAACATTGCGCATTTCGACGTGGGTGAATTTCGGTTCTGGTTGAATGCCGCTGTTGGATTCCTAGACGCCTCCGGGTCCAGACGCTGCACTGGGAATCGGCCTTCAAACGTGGAACTCAGAATTGATTCTCGCTTCTACAATTTCTCGAGAGACAGGCTCGTCGTTGCTACCGTGCATTGATTTCCTCGCCTTCTCCTATGGGACCTTAAGTTTCGTGCGGAAAAAACGATTATCAAGAACTCGCCGACGTAAGTCCGGAAATTGGCACGCTACAGGGAGGCCTTACGGTTGGAATGATAATGACACTAGAGCTCATCTTATGACTTGCGAGTCGGTTTCCGATGTAACTACGCGAAATATCAATTCGTCACAGCTATGTCCCTGTGGTTCATGACGGCGGTTTCGGGGGACTATTCTTTTGCAGAACGCTTCTTCGACGCGACACCGCCGAGTGGAAAAATCTCTGAGCGTGTTTCCGCTCCAGAAGAGACGTTGGTTGGAGCCGACGCAAGCATTCTAGACTTCATCCGAGACGCCGACCAAAGGCCGTGTCGGCTAGTTGTTTCCTGACGCCAGACCGAAGGTCTCGTCAGCATTTCAGACATGCAGAAATTGCCAGTGCGAGCAGCGTCCATGGCGGATGCGATAAGGAGACGCTTCGAAACGCCGGGCCGCTGGCTGGAGAAGCTTAGCGCCGAAAGAAGAAAGAAGATTTCTCAAGTGATCGCCGATGCGAAGAGTGATGATGGATTTGTGGACGAGATCCTATTCACTCAGTTCTGCGACAAATCTGATGTTGTTCGAAAAGGAATAGAGCTCCCCCGGAGCGCGACATCGGCCGCCGACGTGTTCCGGCGAGCTGAGAAACTTAGAAATGCTGTTGCGCATGGAAATGACTGTGCCTGGCTCCTTCCGCCGCGAAAAATATCGCAGTGTTGGTCACAGATATGATGATTTTCAAAAGGGAGATTGATGGATAGAAGGCTTGCTCTGCACAGTTGCCTTTTTGGTGCGTTGGGAGACTGTCGACAGCGCGGCCCTTGCGTGTTGGATAAAGCCGCAAACCGGTTGCAAGAAATTCCGTTCGGATCGACGAAAATGACGGTGGCCGCCATCCCATGCACCTGCATCATGCCATTCAAGGCCGAGGCTCTGGTCGAGGTCACCTCATTGAGGATGACGGCGGCCTGAATTGCCTGGATCAAGCAGCCAACCGTGGTACGCGACACCTCATTTATTGAATTGAGGGTGGGTCCGGTGTTCCGGCATTGAAGTCCTGATATCAATTGTGCGACAGGCTGCCTCATCGAACCGCTGGCGGAGGCAAGCGTGGGCTGCAGTACCAGATCACAGGCATGCCGCCAGCGAGGCCCTCCCATGTGCTTAATGGCCATGCCGCCAAGATCGAATTCGCTACCGGCATGAAACCTTGGTGTGGTGGAGGTGTTGAGAGGCACCTGCGCCAGGCTGGCGAACGGTTAGTAGCGGGCAAAACCCGTAGCTCAGCTCATAGCCCGCCTAAACAAAGGCGGGCATCGTACAAGGCCGCAGTCCTTCGGACTTAGGTCCAAAAGAGCGGCCCAGGTGATTTCGCAAGCCGGGCGGGGTTTGCGCCGTTCGCATCAAGAGCTGTCCGCCCGGCCAGTTCTGTCCCTCACATAAGCTGGCGGTCAGCCGCAAACGGTATACCAGCTGTCGAATCGGCCATTGTTTGGAACCGCACACAGAGCGCCGTAACAAACCTTCTCACCCTTGAAGTAGGCCAGGAACTGCAGCAAATGGGATATTTCGCGCTGTTCATCTTCGTCCCGGATAAGCTCCGGACCGCCCTGCGACTTCAGTGCCAGTTCGATCAACTCGATCGCCCGATCTTTGTTGCCGCTCTCGTGATAGTAGAGGGCTGCCAAACGATAGGGCAGGAGCTTACGTTTGTCGCTTTCCGGGGGATTCAGTGCCAGGATGTGTTCGGACAGCTGTTTTCCCATCGCCAAGCGCTCAGCAGACGGAAAGTGCGAATGGTCATAGTTCGGAAAGAAGAGCTCGTCTAACGCCGCAACCATCCAATTCTCGGAGTTTCTGTTGATCGCGTCGCGAACGAATTGGCGCATGACGGGCAAGCCGACCTGCATGTCCTTCATTTTGTGAAGCAACAGATTCACATGAGAACGGCGGAAACCGAGGTTGTCCGGCATCAAGGCGATGCCTTCTTCGATCGCCGAGAGCGCCGTCCTCCAATTCTTTTTCTCCACCGCCGCCCGATATCTGTCATTGATCGGCTTCTTCAGCGCTTGTTCGCGCGCTATGGGTTCGCCTTCCGCGATCCGCTCCGCATCGGCGGATTTTGCTTTATCGCTGGTGCGCCAGCTGCCGTTAAGCACCTTCGGCAAGACCTCATCGAGTTCCGTCGGTGCACCAATAAAGGCGATGCAGCCGTCTCGGTCGACCACGAAACTGGTGGGAATCCAGAAAGAAAAGCTGGGCTCCATCCAAAGCTTGTCCATTTCGCCTGTCGAGTCGAATGCGATCCGATAGTTCAGATTCGGGAACTTTTCCGTCAACCAAGCGTCCAACGTGCTTCGGGCCTCATCGGCCGTTGGAGCGCGTTCACTAGCCGCGACTCCTACGATCTCAACGCCGCTTTCCCTGTATTTCTCCTGCAGCTGCATCAGATGGGGCATCCCGTCCACACACGAACCGCACCAAGTTGCCCAAAATTCGACGATGTACACTTTGCCAGGCTCGAAGCTGGTGAGGGGCTCGCCACGCAGCCAGGTTTCCGCTTGAATCGAAGGAGCCGGGGACTCGATCTGCAACACCACGTTGTTCTCCAAAGCCGTTGTCAAAGGTTGTGAGATTTTCTGCACGAGCTTATTTCCCTCTCAGAGACGGCACACGGTTCAGGGGAGAGAACATCCTCGTCTGCTCCATTGCATACCGTCCTGCTGCAAGCGTTGCAAGGTCCATGCCAGCGGGCTCAGCGCGCAAGTGCATGAATATGCTTTGAAAAACCTCCGTAGTGCCCGGATGGCGGTTGGATTGAACCTGACAAATTTCTGCCTTTGTCAGGTTTTGAACGCGCATTGCCCGTGTTTCGCGCCGCCAGAAAAGCGTGGCCCATCCGCACGATCCTGAAGCCCAAACCGTCGAACCCGTGCGACACCGCCGCAATCATGTCGCGCCATGCATCGATGCCAAGCGCCTCGGCGTTGAGCTCGCAGCACGCCAGAGACATCATCGACGAGACGTTCAAGCTCTACCCGGGAACGGGAAAACGGCCCGAGGTTTGGCCTTGGTCGGGACGGCCGAACGGCAATATCGCCGAGAGGGAAAGACGCAGAAGAAGATCATCACACCCGGCGAGCCGAAAGTGTCGGCAAGCCATCGCAGAAGGCAGCAAACATGCAGGCCCAGACGTATCGCTGGGCGATCTGAGGGAGTGGCATACGTCGCGCGCCTGGTGCAGAAATTGCTCGCATCATGCCGAAGTAAGGTCGGCCGCGCTAATCCGCCGGTATGGCAAAGGCGCGCTATTCAGCACGGTCGAGGGCACTTGGTTGCCCGGGAATTGAACCGGCTCATCACTGGTCAGTGACAATGCCAGCGAGTTCATCTCGAACGCCATCCTCTCCTGCGCGGATCAGAACCGGTCGAATGGCATTCCATGCGCATGGCAAGCATCGCTATCGCCTGTGGCGCGCCGACTGCAACACCGCGCGGCCGCACTCCCAAATCGCCTGGCAGACATCGGCCGAGTTCGCCACCACCTTCAACCCGCGACGGTCGCTCGCGCTGCGCTATGCGAAAGGTTCCGCGCCAGCGCCCGTCGCTTCACCCGCCCAGCAGCGCACAACCCACGCCGGAAACGAACCCAAAACTGGAGAAACTCGGGGCGACGTCATTTAGATTCCACCCATGCAGAGGTACTTCATTCCGAGGTAGTCTTCGAGCCCGTGGCGGGAACCCTCCCGCCCGATGCCGGACTGCTTCAAGCCGCCAAAGGGCGCCGCTTCCGAAGACATACGCCCGTATTGATGCCAATCATGCCATCCAATGCCTCGGCCACGCGCCAGACACGCCTCAGGTTCGAGGCATGGAAATAGGCGGCGAGCCCGTAATCGTGTCGTTTGCCTCACAGATGACCTGATCCGCATCGTGGAAGCGGATGATCGGCGCCAACGGCCCGAAAGTCTCCTCTTGCGCAACCGCCATGATGCTGGAGATCTCGGTGAAGACTGTGGGTTTGAAAAAGGTGCCATCCTTGCCGATATGTTCGGCCGCGCATCGAATTATCCCACCTTTGGCAACGGCATCTGCGATGTGGGACTCGATCTTGGCCAAAGCATGCATGTCGATGAGTGGTCCGACGTCCACTCCCGGAGCGAAGCCGTCGCCAACCGATAAGTGCCGGACTTTCTCCACGAACTTCTCGACGAACTCATCGTGAACGCTCGATTGGACGTAAAGCCGGTTCGATGAAACGCGCAAGTCTGGCCGGCATTGCGGAACTTCGCCTGGATCGCGCCGTCAACCGCAGCGTCAATATCCGCGTCATCGAAGACGATGAAGGGCGCATTGCCGCCGAGCTCGAGGCTGACCTTCTTGATCTGGTCCGAGCGCTGGCGCATGAGCAGTCGGCCAACCGCGGTGGAGCCTGTAAAGCTGATCTTTCGGACCTTGGCATTGGAGCAGAGTTCGCGGCCCCACGCGACCACCTTCGGTCGCATAGACCCAGGTTGACGACGACGTCAGGAAAAGCCGGCTTGCTGCGCGAGGGCAAACATTGCACCTAGCCGTGCCACGCCACGATCAGATCGAGCGCGGCTTCGTTGCGTGCGGGTTCTGTGGTCAGTGGAGGGCGGAGGAAAAAGCGCTCGGCGTGCTCGCCCTCGCGATACCGCTGGTTCGCGCCGGCAAGCGCCCATGTCGCGTCGGCAGCGCCCTGGGCGCTGCCGTATTGTTCTATGAGGCGGTTCGCGATTGCCTCGCGCATCGTCTCGCCGATGGATGCCGCGTGTTCGCTGCGCAGGCGGAAAGCTTCGAGGAAGCGCTGGCGCATCGAGGAGACGTCGATCCGGAATTCTCCCATTCCATCATCGACAACCGCTTGAGCGACTGATGGGTGGTCGGGAGCTGCGTTCTGAATGATTTCCAGCAAGCGCAAGCGCGTGCGCTGTATTCGTCGCCCGCTCAGGAACAGGCGGCCATCCCGGGTCGGGCCGAGAAGCACAGCGCTCGCCGCCGAGAGGTAAGCGTTGGGATACAGGTATTTGGCGATGGCGTGCTTGAGTATCATGGCCTCGATATCCTCCCCGGCATCGAGATAGATGCCGCGCATTAACTGGACGAGCTTGCCCGTTTCAGCCTGATAGTGGCTGCGGGTTTTATCGATGTTTTCACAACGAGGTGAAGGGCCATTTCTAAAGTTCCCTGAGATACGGGAAAGCTAGCATAATCATCATATTCAAGAGTTTCTAACTTTCCCGTATTTGGTATACGCAAAAGTTAGAATACTTTCTCGGAACGACGGCATTCTTCGGGGCGGGAAATCGAATCACGGGAGAGAACCTGGTCTGCGAGGGCGCGCAGGCAGTCTCAAGGCGTTCATTCTGCCACACCATAATCGGATCAGCCACACGTAGTTCGGCGAGTCCTTCAGCTATTGTAGAGCGTGGGATTATTCGCTGTCACGGGCCAACGCCCGGCCGAAAGCAGCTTCTTCGCCGCCGCCCTGCCTGGTCGAGGATCACCTGCTCGATGAGGGCCGGGCGGCGCTGGATGTAGTCCATGCCGAGTTTGTCGAGCTGCAACCCGACAAGCGTGGCGGAAATCGACCTGGAGGAACCCAGATTGTCGATAGCATAGGCGCCGATCAGATACTTCTTGCTCGCTTCGAGTTCGGCCGCTGTTGGGCCTGTGTCCACCAGCTCGTTGATTGGTTGTGTTATCAGGTCGAGCGTCTCGGCCGCCCTGTCGGCGCGCGTCGACGTCGTCACGACAAGCATGTTGGAATGCTGGTAGCCTTCCAAGCTGGACGAGACACCGTAGGCAAGGCCGCGCTTTTCGCGCACTTCCTGGAACAGACGTGAGGTAAATCGTGAGCCTCCGACTATATCGTTCATCAGCTGTCCCGCGTAGAATTCCGGGTCGTTGCGTCCAATGGCGGGAAAGGCCAGCTGGAGCGAAGTCTGGTGGAGGGCGTATGCGACCTGCGTCCGCTCGGCGCTTCGGGGTGACATCAGGTACGGGGGCGAGCGCCTGTTTCTGAGGCAAATCGCCGAACAGCTGGTCGAGCCTTGCTCTCAGGGCTTTGGCATCTATGTCGCCTACGACCGCCACATGCAGCCCGTCGCGGGCGAAAGCGGCTTTGTGGAAGGCGCTTAGATCGGAGGGCGTTACGCTGGTCAGGCTCCCTTGGGCGGTCTCGAATACGCCGTAGATTCCGCGCCGCCAGGCCAGCTCGGCGATCGCGTGAGGTTCGCGCTCATTGGCAATGATTTCGGAGAGAAGCTGGGCGCGTATGCGGTCGAAAAGTGCTGGTATAGCCGGCTGCGAGTCCCGCCGCCGAGGATGTCGGCCAGTAGTCGAGCGCCTCGGCCTCGCACCAGGGACCGCCCATCGAATGACTCATGCGAGGCGTCTCAAGGCTGTCCGCGATCCAGCGCCAGATCTCCGCCTCGCCCGAGGCGCGCAGAGCTGGCCGGTTGTGCAGGAGCCGTAGGCAATATTCGCCTTCCTTGTTCGGACGTGTAACGCTTGCGTCCCTCGTCGCATTCTACCTGGCTTTCCGAACGTAGCCGTGATGCGAACTCTTGCTGCATATAAAGTCGAATCAGGGGGATTGAGTCATACGATACGGAGTCTTGACTTTGGCAGTCGCTCTGCGACATTACCTATATAAAGGTCGAAAGATGGTGATATGGATCATGCATAGGTCACGGAGACCCGAATGACGGCAGCGCATAAACGCACCTATTCGCGCTACGCGATGGAAGCGCTTGGCCTTTTCGGTAAGACCATCCGGCTGGGCCGGATGCAGCACCGATTAACCGCACAGGAGTTAGCCGAGAGAATCGGTGTTTCACGCAGCACCCTGCAGCGCATCGAGAAGGGCGATCCCAAAGTCGAAATCGGACTGATGTTCGAAGCTGCTGCCATTGTCGGTGTGAAGCTGTTCGATGCCGACGGCAATGGCATCACAGCCCTCACAGGCCGCATTGACGATCGCATCGCGCTGCTGCCGAAGCACGTCTACAAGGCCGGCAAGCAGATCGTCGATGAGTTCTAAGGTCCCCAAGTACGACGAAGCCTATGTCTGGGTCTGGCTGCCGGGCGAGACCGCGCCGGTTGTCGCCGGGCGGCTATATGCCCATGACGGACTCGTCAGCTTCAACTATGGCAGGAGCTTTCGTGAACTGGGCAGCGCGATCCCGCTTTATCTCCCGGAACTGCCCCTGAAGGCAGGCGAATTGCCTTTGCTTCCTGGCCTAACCATGCCGGGATGCATCCGCGATGCTGCCCCCGATGCCTGGGGACGACGGGTTATCCTAAACCGCAAATTCGGTGTGAAGGGCGATGAAATCGCGCGGCTCGATATTTCAGAACTGACGTTCCTGCTGGAATCAGGCTCGGACCGCATCGGCGCGCTCGATTTTCAGTTTTCGCCCACGAATTACGAGCCGCGCGCACTGGCCAATGCCACTCTCGAAGAGCTTGTCCAATCGGCGGAGCGGGTAGAGAAAGGTATTCCGCTCACCCCCGAATTAGATCAGGCGCTGCATCACGGCAGCTCGATCGGCGGCGCAAGGCCAAAGGCGCTGATCGAGGATGACGCCGTCAAGCATGTCGCGAAATTTTCCTCGTCTGCCGACCTTTACAGCGTCGTCAAAGGAGAATTCATAGCCATGCGGCTTGCCGCCTTGTGCGGCATCAGAGCGGCATCCGTCTCGCTCGTTCGCGCCGCAGGCAACGACGTGTTGCTCGTCGAGCGATTCGACCGGATCAAGGTCACGGGCGGCTGGCAACGCAAATCCATGGTCTCAGCGCTGACGATGCTCGCGCTCGATGAGATGATGGCGCGTTACGCCAGCTACCAGGATTTGGCGGAGATCATTCGCCACCGATTCACCGCGCCGTCGGAAACTCTGCGCGAGTTATTCAGCCGCATTGTCTTCAACATACTTTGCGGCAACACCGACGATCATGCCCGCAACCATGCGGCATTCTGGGATGGGGCTAAGCTCACCCTCACGCCTGCGTACGATATTTGTCCGCAGGCCCGCAGTGGCCAGGAGGCCAGCCAGGCCATGCTCATCAGCGGCAATAACCGCATGAGCCGGATAGCGTCCTGCCTTGAAGCCGCGCATCACTTCCTGCTCAGCGCGCCGGAAGCTCTTGCGATTGTTGAAGGCCAGCTCCGATGCATTGCGGAGAATTGGCCGCGTGTTAGCGAGGAAGCTACGCTATCCGGCACAGATCGCAATCTGTTCTGGGGCCGACAGTTCCTCAATCCCTACGCTTTTACGGCGCTGGAAGGAAGCGCCGACGTTCTCCGCGCTCTGGCTGACGAACTACGCAACAGTGTTCACGCCTG
This sequence comes from Mesorhizobium sp. M8A.F.Ca.ET.021.01.1.1, assembly GCF_003998025.1. Taxonomy (NCBI): domain Bacteria; kingdom Pseudomonadati; phylum Pseudomonadota; class Alphaproteobacteria; order Hyphomicrobiales; family Phyllobacteriaceae; genus Mesorhizobium; species Mesorhizobium sp. M8A.F.Ca.ET.021.01.1.1. Next base: position 83,605 of record NZ_RZSJ01000001.1, on the reverse strand, counting down.
ATCCGGCGCTGGATTTCGGACAAGCTCGGCAAGCGTAAGACGCCCACAATATGGACAACCCTTGCCGTGCCAGGACGAAGATTGAACAAACGGCTCTTCAACAGTGACAACGTGCACTGCGGAGAGATGTGGAGCTGACATCGCAAAAGCCCAAGACGCGCGACTTCCCGCGATACAACTCCACATAACTGAGCGTCTACAAGCGGTGCAGCCAGCCAAACATCCAGCCATCAAAGCGATGATCGTCTGATCTTTTGCCGATGACATCACGTCGGGGAAGACTTGTTCGAGCGCTTGCCGCTTCATATCGATACCGGCCTGGGCGTAGCGCATCGTTAGTTCAGCCCGAGTGGCCTGGCCATCGACTGATGGTGGCGATGTCAACACCCGCCTTGACGAGGTGGATGGCCGTCGTGTCCCGCAAAGGGCGATGATGGATGCTTTTTTCCGCCAGGGTGGTTCCTTCGCCCGCAGCCATGTGTGCGCAGCAAGTATCGAACACCGAACCGGGTGAGCAGTGTGGGGCGGTCGTTGCTTTGCTCGGCGGGACAGGGCGATACCAGACGAAGGTCACAATCGAAGAGTCAGGATCCCTGAACTCGTGCATCCGTATTGAACATCAGCGAAAACAGAGCGTAATCCCGCTGTCCAGAAGGCGTGCGGCGGTCGATACGCGCCAGGACGCTCTTGATTTCCGGGCTCATCGAGATATTCGACAGGTGCCACCCACGCGCTCTCTTGAAGGGAAGTGTCACCACCAGTTGCAGCGTATCCTAATATTCGGGGTGCTCCGAAATCAGGAACCGCGCAAAGGCATGCATCGCCGCCAGCCTTGCATTGCGGGTCGCAACTGCCACGCTCGACCTCAAGTGATGTGAGAAAGCTGCCCATCCTGTCGGTATTGATGTCGGAGACCGCTTCTTTCAAGAATATCTTCCCGCTCTCCCGCGGCATGAGCCCGTGGCATGCTTCGGCCCAATGCTGTGGATTGATGTTTCTTCATGCCACAACCTCGCTGACGAGACCGCCGAAAGGCCCTTCAAAGCGGTCGGTGGCGATCTCTCGCAGCTTTGGAAGGTAGTGCATTGATTTTTCGTGGAATGGGGACCCTGTTTAAAGGGTGATTTTCGTCCAAACGGGACCCTTTAACGATGGGGTCATCAAGATGCCTCCGGCTTGATCGGAGGCATTTGTGTTTTGGATGTTGGTTTTAGAGACGATTGCAAAGATACGTCGGCTGTCGCTGGTCCAGGGGAAGTCGATCAAGGCGATCTGCCGTGAGCTGAAGATCTCGCGCAAGGTGGTGCGCAAGGTCCTGCGTTCTGAGCAGACGGAGTTCCGCTACGAGCGCAAGCACCAGCCCTCCCCGCATGGGAGCCTGGCGTGAGACGCGGGACCGGCTGCTGTCGGCGAATGCGGCCAAGCCGCAGCGGGAGCGGCTGCCGGTCGCTTCGACGGCTTCCATTGCATTCCCCCGTCGGTGTCGAAGACCTGCACGGTGCGCTTCGACAACAACAAATACTCGGTGCTGTCGAGTGCCGTCGGTCGGCCCGTCGAGATCCATGCTTATGTCGATCGGATCGCATCCGCCAGAGGATGGCGTGGTCGTGGGAGAACACGTTCGCTCCTTTGGCCGCAACGAGGTCGTCTACGATCCCTGGCACACGGCGCGCGCCGTTCCTTAGCTGGGTCCTGCGGTCGGCAATGGAGAAGGTGCGGCGCAGCTCAAGGCGGTTGATGACGTCGACCGGCAGATGGTGTTGATCCTCACCTGGGTGCTGACCGACGGATTGAGCGCGGTCGAGGCCGCCTGTCAGGAAGCCATCGAGCACGGTGCATCGTCGGCGCCGGTGATCCTCAACATCCTGGCCCGCAGCCGCGATCCGGCGCCGGGCACGATCCTTTCCATTCCCCAGGCGCTGAAGCTAGCTCACGAGCGGTCGCCGACTGCGCCCGCTATGACAGTCTCAGGAGGACAAACAGCCATGGAACGCACCGAGGTACTGGAACTGATGGGAGCGCTGAAGCTCTACGGAATGCGCAGAGCCTATGACGAGATCATGGGCGCGTCGCCATCAAGCGACGGCACGAGCCCAGGATTGTCGGTGATCTCTTGCAGGCCGAGATATCGGAGAAGCAGGCCCGCTCCATCAAATACCAGTTCGCTGTCGCCAAGTTGCCGCTGGCCAAGGACATCGACGACTTCGACTTCGCCGACACGCCGGTCACCCCCTGATGCGCGATCTCGCCCGGCGGCGCCTTCGTCGCCGATCAGCGCAACATCGTCCTGGTCGGCCGCCTTCACGGGTCACCCAACTCGCGCGGAAGGTCGACCGCATTGCGACGGGCGCGTGTCGACTTCCCAACAATGTCAGACAGGAGGCACAACGCTATCGGAGCGATCGCATTGCCCGAAACGATTTTCCCAGTTGGCACGACAATTGCGGTCCTATGCGCAAAAGCAAACTAGACCTGAGAGCCGCACCGCATGAATGTAGCCTCCCAATATCTGCCGCTTGTGGCGCATCACGAAGCCGGGCACGCGGTGGCCGCCATCGTTTTGCACCGTCAGGTGTTCGACGACGACCGTGAACTCCCTGCTTTCTCAAGTGTTAGTATTTACCCCGACGCCGGTGACGGAGAGTGCGGTGGTGTTGTCGAAGGCGCGGGTTTTTATTCAGCGCAAGGAGTCACCTCGAAGCGAAAGCCGATTTTCGAGGACGATATGGATCGATATTTGAAACGCGATTGTGCGATCCAAGAGATAGTTGCGTGTCTGGCAGGTCCTTTTGCAGAATCCGCATTCGAAGGCTATCTGGACCCGCGCGATATGGCGATGAATGCGTCCGATGGGAATGACGGGAGCAGCGACTACGCGGATGCCAAGCGAATCTATGGTGAGTTGCGGTTCCTGATGCCGCGCCGCCCCCGTTGGAGGCGGATCGAAGATCGCACGGCCCGGCTAGTACTCGATCACTGGTCAGCCATCGAAGCATTGGCCGCGCATTTGCTGGTCAAGCATGATCTCCAATTCGATGAGGCTCTGACGATTGTTGCGCCGCATCTTCCGCCCATGCCAGCAGCTACGCCGCCAGAGCGTCATCCGCAGCCTGCTTGATCAGCCATTCGATGTGATTTGACCACATCTGCAACACCTCGCGCCTCTCCTTGACGTTGCTAAAGAGATTGTAGATTTCGCCAATGTCTCAGGGACGACGCCTTGTGTTCACTATGTGCTCGATGACGTGTGGCAATACCTGCCGCCTGCCGAGATTTGTCGCGAGCGTCCTGCGCAGATCGTGAAGGGTCCCGTTCTCCAAAGCCACCCCGTCAACATTGACCTTGCCGTCTCGAGCCTTCTTGCCCTTCGCGTAGCCTGAGAAGTGGCTTTTTTTGTTGACCCTGGCAGGGAAAACAAACGTGTCATTAGTCTTCGGTGCCGACTGGGGGACCGACACCGCCAGTGTGGACAGCGGAATAAGCGTAGGCTCTTCGTTCTTCGTGCGGTCACCCGATAGTTCTCATGTTCCGGCTTCAAGGTTGAGTTCAGACCAATGCATCGCGGCAACTTCCGTACGCCTCTGTCCGGTCAGCATGAGCAGCTTGACGATGGAGCCGAACGAATAGCCGATATCGCCCGGTTCGGGCTCACAGCCCGTCCATATAGCCGCCAGTTCGGCATCGTTCACCACTCGCTTGCGCTTGACGATCGGGGCCGGATACCTAATTTTCCAAACCCTCGCGGGAAACCGCGATGAGCCGTTGCGGCGGTTTGCGATACCAGTTGAAAATGCCCGCATATACCAGAAGGCCGTGTTAGCCCTTTGCGGGTGACCCCCGGCGACGATCTTCTTGGTGATGTTAGCAATGTCGGTGTCGATCACATGGTGGATAGAGCGACTCCCGAGGGCAGGCACAAGATACCGGTTCAGGCTGGCCTCGACCAGTGCGGTGTTTTGAGGGTCGTTACTCGGCGGCCTGGAGGTGATCGCCATCGCCGTCCTCGGTATCGTCAGCGCTGATATGCGCCTGATCGGCAAGGAAGGCTGGCAGTTCCGATGGAGCTATGCTGGAATTTGGGCGACGAGGCTGATCAAGCGGCGCTCTGCGGCTTCGTTTCGATGACCTGGATTCCGTCCAGGAACCTGGCACCTGCGATGAGTTTCGGCAACTGATTTTGTCCTTTCAATCGTCGCCACTTCCTGGCCGCGGCCAACAGCTTGAAGACCATCAGCTGGGCGGTTTTCGAGGATAGCGAGCCCTTGGTGCGAACCGTGCGATAGCGAACGGTTGCAAAGACGCTTTCGATGGGATTGGACGTTCGCAGATGATCCCAGTGTTCGGCGGGGAAATCGTAGAGCGCCAGCGACGCATTCTGATCTTTCGTCAGGCAGTCGACCGCCTTGGCATACGCCTCGGCCTCCATCTCGATCGCATGCGCAAGCAATTTGCGCGCGCCGCTGCGAAGTACATCCGTCAGGGTATCATCGATTTCGTCGGGCTGACGAAGGCGAACAATGTGTTGATAGTCTCGTTCATGGCGTATCACTCTCCTTGAGAGGTACTGGCAGGCTTCATCACCCGCCTCGATACGCCGCTCTCCTCAAGCCGCCATCATCCAGTTTCCGCCATGGCTCCCCCTGATTGATCCGCTTCACCTGTGCAACTGCACAGGCTGCCCTAGCGGGGAGATTGGCCTCCAATGGCGAAAACTTGCCGCAGGAGACCCTCCGATGACCGTGCCTATGGCGCCGCCGCTACGACAACTTGCCGACAAGCAGCGTGCGATCCACTGCCGCGCTACTGCGCCTTCAAGGGACGTCTGGATCGCGACGCAGGAGCCGATGACCGTTACGGGATCAATTCCAGGTCGCGCTGGCCGTCGCTGTGCCAGTTCGACGGTCTGGTGGCAATTTGGGCACATCTTCTGTCGCCGACAGTGGCGATGGCTGACGCTTCAACGAAACGGGGTCTTCGACGTCTGCTGCCTTCGCCGATGCTTTGCGAAGTGGCATAATGTTTCGACGCACGCAGGCGCGGGCAGGGGATGTCAGTCATGAATCTCCTGACTGGCGCGGATCAGGCCGATTGGCGGGATGAAAGATCATACGACTACACCGCTGGCCTGACGCTGCGGGAGTGGGCTTGGGAGTTCTTACGCCGCAATCCAGCGTTCCAGCGCGATCTGACCGCTGCGCGCCAGCATTGCAAGACTTGGTCTCTCCAATCCTTTCTCGATATGGTCGCGTCGGCCGGCGACCTGTCACGCTGGGGTGTTCTGTTTCGCGGAGTCTTGTGGCCGCGCTTCGGTCGTATTCTGGTGTCCGCTCTGGTGCGTCCATGTGCTGCCGGTCATTGCGGAACGGTTGCCTGCCTCGTCGCCGACACCGCCGTTCGAACTCTCGGCATTGCCCTGTCGTGCAACCGTCCTGCTGGCGCCCGACAAGAGCCAGCATGTTCTTCTTCGCAATGCGGACCACGCGCTGCAGCTCGCCGTCTCGGGCGCGAATATCCTCCACCCTGTTTGCCTGCATACGCAAGCCATCTGGCCCGCGGTGCTTTTAAAGCATCGACTGAGGGGACTGGAGTGCCTCAATGCTCTCAGTCTAGGGCAACAGTTGCCCCCCCGCTTGTTTGCGCCGGAAAAGCGCGGCGTCCGTTTGTCCTTCGTTCTTCGTGCGCTCGACGGTTCGCTCGCCGGAGCACCTCATCGCGAGCTCGCCGAAGTTCTCATCGGTCAACGGCGCGTCCATGCCGACTGGGCGGATCCTCGCGATCATCTGCGCGACCGCATCCGTCGGGCCGTCTCGCGTGGCCGCGCGCTCATGAATGGTGGCTACAGAGATTTCCTAATTTGAAAAGCGACAGTCCGCGCTGTGCGTCGGTGGATGAACGTTCGCTCGCAGCTGTACCCGTCACCAACAGTTCGCCCGCCGACAGGACTGCATGGCGCCTTGCAAGGTGCGCTCTGGTCTAGCTTGTCGATGCCGCAATGAGATGGGCGAGGGTGCCAAGGCGGTGGTTCATTAGGGCCGGCCTCGACCTGGACGCACATCATTGGTCGGAAAGCGGCGTGCACCGCAATGTCGCCATAGCAGCCAAGATCCTTTGAGTCCGGACCTGCAGTCCTGTTGGACCGGCGGGTGCAACAATATGGAGGGATTTGAGGCCTCACACCGCTCCCTGGTCGACAGCTCGGTCAGACATAGCACCCACCGCTTGATTATGGAAATGGTGTGCCTGGAGTGCAGCGAGTAGCGGCTTGCTGCGCACTGTCCTAAGAACAGCAGTCATGACCCGTCTGGGGGTCTGCAACACGACGATTCAACCGCTTGGGCATTGTCGCATATCCCCACAATGTAGAATGCGCAACAGGGCAAAAGCTGATCCATCGGCGGTTTATCAATGCTTTTTGGCTTGGCACGGCACATGCAACGCAATCGGCAAAAGGCGCACGAACTGAGTGGCCCATCGGCCCTAGGAGCGCTGACTTATGCCCTCCCAAGGCATGTCCGGCCCGGCAGCGAGCTCAGTCTCCTGCCGGGCATCCGTGTTTCAGGTCAACGGCGTTTGGAACTTCCAATTAGGTGGCGGCATTGGCCGCAGGCCGCCCCCCGGTGGGGCGGAGAGACAGTGCAGCAGGTTTCAAATCCCGCCCATGCAAAGATATTTCATTTCCAGATAGTCCTCGAGGCCATGACGGGAACCCTCCCGCCCGATGCCGGATTGTTTGATCCCGCCAAACGGTGCCGCCTCCGAGGACATGCGTCCCGTGTTGATGCCAACCATGCCATATTCCAGAGCCTCTGCCACACGCCAGACCCGCTTCAGGTTTGAGGCATAGAAGTATGCGGCGAGGCCGTAGATCGTGTCATTGGCCTCGCGCACGACCTGATCCGCATCGTTGAAGCGAATGATCGGCGCGAGCGGCCCGAATGTCTCCTCTTGCGCGACTGCCATGACGCTGGAAATCTCGGTGAGGACCGTGGGTTCGAAAAACGTGCCATTCTTGCCGATACGTTGGCCCCCACATCGTATTGTGCCGCCTTTCGCAATGGCATCTGCGATGTGAGACTCGATCTTGGCCAGAGCATGCCTGTCGACGAGCGGTCCGATGTCTACTCCGGCACCGAATCCGTCGCCAACCGACAAGTGCCGGACTTTCTCCACGAATTTCTTGACGAACTCATCGTGAACGCTCGATTGGACGTAAATACGGTTCGCCGAAACGCAGGTCTGGCCGGCATTGCGAAACTTCGCCTGGATCGCACCGTCAACAGCAGCGTCGATGTCGGCATCATCGAAGATGATGAAAGGTGCGTTGCCGCCGAGCTCAAGGCTAACCTTCTTGATCTGGTCAGAGCACTGACGCATCAGCAGCCGCCCGACCTCGGTCGAACCGGTGAAGCTGATCTTGCGGATCTTGGAATTGGTGCAGAGTTCACGGCCGACGCGATCACCTTCGGACGCATAGATCAGGTTGACCACGCCATCGGGAAAGCCGGCCTGATGGGCAAGGGCGAACATTGCGCCAGCCACGAGCGGCGTCTGTTCAGCGGGCTTGAGCACGATCGTGCAGCCCGCAGCCAAGGCCGGCGAGATCTTGCGCGCCACCATGGAGGCCGGGAAATTCCATGGCGTGATCGTGCCAACAACGCCGATGGGCTGCTTGATCACTAGCATTCGGCGGTCTGTCGAGGGTGCCGAGATCGTCTCGCCATAGACGCGATTGGCCTCCTCGGCATACCATTGCAGATACGCCGCCGCATGCGATACCTCTGACACGGCTTCGGCAAGCGGCTTGCCCATTTCCGCGGTCAGAATCGCGGCGAGATCGCCTGCATGGTCGATGATCAGCTGATGCCATCGCCAAAGAACGTCGCTACGCTCTCGGGCAGTCAACGCGGCCCATCCCGACTGCGCAACATAGGCCTTGTCTACCGCAGCACGTGTCTCCTCCACGCCCATATCGGGAAGCTCTGCCAAAACTTCGCCGGTCGACGGATTGACGACCTCGAACGTCTTATTGCCAACCGGTCTGCCGAGTGCCGGCAGGCGGTCGATGGCTCCAAACAGGTGCGGGGATTTCAGACGGCGGATCATCGGCAGGCACAGGGGCAATACCGGATTCCTCCTCAACGCAGCGAACATCCAGGTCGACAGGCCGTCGGTGTGTATTCTGCACCAGCGGGTTCGTCCTAGGGCCTCGGCAAAGCAGTTGGTAGACCAAACATACGACAACAGTTCCGTTAGTTTGAGTGCCCGCGGTTCATCAGTTGATGGATTGAGCAGCCGGATGTTTGCTTCATCCACCCGCTGCCTGCTGGTGGCGTGCGAGTGTATTCTGCAAAAGGCGGCATGCATGCTGAGGAGCGCCTTTTCGGCGAGAGGCCCCTGGACCGCCAATGCCGCGCAAGGCCCGCGAAACGACTCCGCGGGTCTGCATGATCTGCTTGGCCCACCGGCCTCCATATTCGCTCTTCCCACGAGAAGCCCCAAGGAAGAAGGAAGGCGAGATGAGTTTCTTTACTCATCCTTGCCGCCCAGCGGCGGGCCGACCACCAAAATGGCGGGCTCGGCCGAAAGCAGCTTCTTGGCCGCCGCCTTGACCTGTTTGAGCGTCACCCGACCGATGCTGCGGGCGCGACGCTGGTTGTAGTCGACGTCGGCATTTTGAATCTGCAAATCCAGGAGCCGGTCTGCAATCGAGCTGGTCGAGCCCAGACGGTCAATGGCATAGGTGCCGATCAGGTGCTTCTTCGCCGCCTTGAGCTCGGCCCCGGTCGGTCCTTGCTGCGCCATCTGCTTTACCACCTCTCGCACGATGCTCAGCGTTTGGGCGGCGCAATCCGAGCGTGTCTCTGTCGTAACCAGAAGCTTGTCAAGGGTCAGTTCAGAGCTGACGTGATAGGCAAGGCCGCGTTTTTGGCGTACCTCCTCGTAAAGGCGGGAAGTCAAGTATGAGCCGCCAAGGATGTCGTTCATCAGCACGGCGGCGTAGAAATTCGGCGCGCTACGCTTCACGCCAGGCCAGGCCAACGTTAGCGAAGTCTGCGGCAGGTCGTAGTTCTCCTCCACCAGTTGACCGAGTTTCGGCGCGACATCGTAGACGGGGACGAGGGTTTGTTGCTCAGGCAAATCACCAAACAGCTGGTCAAGCCTTTCCCTCAACGTGTTCGCGTCAATGTCACCCACCACGGCAATATGGAGCCCGTCGCGAGCGAAAATGGCCTGGTGGAAGGCGAGGAGGTCGGACGGCGTGATGCCGGCGAGGCTCTCTTTTGTGCCTTCTCCCGGCCTTGAACAAGGATGCGCGCCGTAGATCGCGCGCAGCCATTTGCGCTGAGCGATTGCGCCAGGGTCTCGCTCGCTGCCGACGATGCCGGAGACAATCTCGGCGCGGACGCGATCGATCGGCCCCTGGTCGAAGCGCGGCGCGTTCAGCGCGAGCCGAAGCAGGCCGAACGCGGCGTCCTGCTTTTTGGAAAGCATGCACACCGATCCGTAGATGTCGTCGCTTTGCGCGTCCAAACTCATTTCGGCGCCGGCATCGTCGAGCTTCACCTGGAAGGCATCGCTGTCGTAATGGCCAGCGCCTTCGATGAACAGGCCGGCCATCAGTTTGGCCATCCCCTCCTTCCCGACCGGGTCCTGCGTGGTGCCGCCGTTGAAGGCAAAGCCGATGTTGACGATTTCCACTGTGTGGTCCTCCACCAGCCAGGCGATGATGCCCTTTTCGGACTTCACCTCCTGGATGTTCATCGCAGCATGGGGCTGAGCGCCGAGCGTCATCTCTTGATTCTCCGTCTTGGGCAAGAGATAGCCCGTGGTCGAACGGTCGAACGCGAGATAGCGGGCGGCAACTGCTTTGATTTGCGCGGCGGTAACCCTGCGGATGCGAGACGGCCGTTCCTCGACATCTTTCACGGTGCCGCCGGTGGCCAGCGTCGAGCCGTAGATGCAGGCGAGGTCGTCCTGGTCGTCTTCGGCAAAGATCATATCGCGCACAAAGCGCTCCTTGGCCTTGCCCAGTTCCTCGCTGCTGACACCATCCTTGGCAATGCGAGCGACTTCGGCAGCGGCCGCCGCTTCGAGATCGGCCAGCTTGGCATCGCCGCGCGGCGCGCCATAGATGGCGAACCTGGTGTCGTCGAGCATGGTGCCCTGGAAATAGGCGCAGGCGCTGGAAGCGATACCTTGCTGGACAGCGAGCGCCTGGTAAAGCCGGCTGCGGTTACCGCCGCCGAGGATTTCGGACAGCAGGTCGAGCGCTTCGGCCTCGCCCGGCTTGGCGGTATGGTAAGACGGCACCACCCACTGCGTCGAAAAACTGGGCACGCTGACGCGGGCGTCGGAGAGCGTGACGGTGCGCCTGGTGTTCTGCTCGGGCTCAACCGGCCGGATGCGCGGCGGCAGGTCGGGCCCGCGCGCCACCTTGCCATAGGTCTTCTCGGCCAGCACCTTCACCGTTTCCGGCTCGACATCGCCGGCCACGATCAGCACGGAGTTGTTGGGCCAGTAGTATTTTTCATAGAAGGCGGTGGCGTCGACGCGGTTCAGCTGCTCGATCTCCTGCATCCAGCCGATGATCGGGATGCGATAGGGCTGGTTCTGCCACAGCGTCGCGTCGATCTCCTCATGGAGCACGTCCTGCGGGTTGGTGTCGGTGCTTGAGCGGCGCTCCTCGATGACCACGTCGCGCTCGGTCTTGACGACATCGTCGGTGAGGATGAGGTTTCGCATTCGGTCGGCCTCGAAGCTCATCATCAGCTCGAGCGCCGACGGCGCCACTGTCTGATAGAAGGCGGTGTAGTCGGAGGAGGTGAAGGCGTTGTTGGAGCCGCCGATCTCGAACACTGCGCGGTCGAATTCGCCGCCCGCATGGTTGGTCGTCGCCTTGAACATCAGATGCTCGAAGAAATGGGCGATGCCGGATTTGCCCGGCGGCTCGTCGGCGCTGCCGATCTTGTACCACACCATGTGGGTGACGATCGGCGCCCGGTGGTTGGGAATGACGACCACCTCCATGCCGTTGTCGAGCACGAAATCCCTCGCCTTGCCGTCCTCCCATGCGACGGGGATCGGAGCCGGCCCCGCGCCGACCAACTCGGACGCAACGGACGTCCTGCGAAGCCCATGAGTGCGGGGCTTGCTTGGTAGTTCTGGTAGGGAGAGTGGGGTTATGGGCTGCGTTCCTGGCAAAGTGATCTGTTCCTCATTTTGAAGGATCTATGTCTCCCGAACGCCTATTGGGAGAAAGTGGATCGGCACGCGACGCCGAGCCACATGAGCCGTCAGCGTGTTGCTGGGCCTGACGCGAGCCTCATCTTTGGATGCGTCCGGGAAACTTTCGGCATGGTGAGGCCATGGGAAGTCTGCTCGTTATCCATTGGGTGTTTGCGGATACCTGAGCATGCCCCGTGCCAAGTAAGAAAGCCCCGATTCGCAAGGTTTGATCCAACCTTGATACTTGCGATATCCGACATTGTCGGGCATCCGACAGAAAGCGCCTTTCGCCGGCGCGCCGGCTATGACGCTCGCCTCCTCCGGCGTGACGACGATCCTTTGGCGGGCGCCGCGCACACCGATCTGCCCGCCTATCAGCACCGCGACATCGAAGGACAGCGCGATCGTGACTGGATGGGTCTTACGCAAACATGCAGCAGTGCCACCGCGATCAGGACTTCATCCGCCCCACAAAGACCCGAGCGCGAGGGACGACGTGTAAGGCTAATGATGCCGCGCATAAAGAGGTAAGGTCCCTCGTCGTACCGGCGAGCCCCTTCGCTGGGTCTCGCGAGGGTCTGGTTTGCGAACGTCGACCGACAGCATCACGGCATGGGCGGCCCCATCGGTAGGCAAGCATTGACCGTGCCATCAGCGTTGAGGCAGCGCAGAGCCCAATTTCCCGGTGCCAGCCGGTACGTTGGAGCTTCAACTGTGGCCAGCCAAGCGGGCCGAGGCCGTGAAACTCCTGATACCCTGGACCGTCCGGATTGCAACGCACGACGCCTTGGTCTCGCGCCAACGTCCATTGACGCTCAGCGAAGCATCATGCGGACGAGCTGGGAAAGCTTGGCCGGGCCGGCGCCTTCCCAGGCGCATGGGACGCGCGACGACCCATGTGGACCTTGGATTTCACTACGCACTTACGCTGCTTTGGCCTTGTCAGCAGCCTGAGCATAAAGCGTGCTCAGCTTTCAGGGCGAGCCTCTTTCATGTTGATAGCATCTGTCGTCATTCAGGATCGCCCCATTTTCGCATGCCGCTTGCAGCTTTCAGACTGTTGTCAGCCAGGGCCGCCATAAAGGGTCTCGTTTAACGCATTCGGGAGGCTTCATCACTCGACCACATTAATTTCGGGCGGTTCGCCGGCGCTCCGAATGGCACTTAACACCAGATCCTCTCCAAACCCGTGATGATCCAAGAGGAAAACGAAAAATCCCTAAATCATAAAAAAGCACCGATACGGTCGGCTCCAGGCTGATGAAATTGCGGTCTCACTGGCCACGCACGATACTTGCGATGGCGATGGCCATTGCAAAGGCCGGTCAAGCACCCAAGACGCTGACAAGCACGCCTCCGACCAAAGCTCGATCGTTGGCAGCCTTTCTAGCCGTATACTTGGGGCATTTTGGGACGGCGATCCGGACGCCGATTAAAACCTGCCGGTCGTCTAAATGGAATGGTTGGTCCGGGTCCTTACTGGACCCCGCCAACCCGATCGGGCCGGCGCACAGGGGCACCCAGACAATTGGACACGTCGCCTTTGCGCGGCGGCTTGCACTTTCTCGGATGGCCTTTTTTCTCCCCGGGCGAAATCGAGCGAGCGGTGAGGCGGAGCCTTCGATTTTGCCGATCATGTCGTGTCGCTTCGATCGAACTGCTCAGACGATGATAGCGGCATTGATTGCCGCGGCCGAAATGCGTTGTGTGAAGTACGATTTCTACGCCGTATACATACTGCCGTACAGTTCGCCCTGTCAGCAGCCTTGCCAGCAATCCGCCCTGTGTCCAACTGTCGTCGAATTCACCGGTGTCATTGAGGAATTCGTATGATCGCCTCGAAACCATCATTGCGACCGCGGGCGGGCGACGCAAGCTCTAGACTGCCACCGATCCGCTGGATAACCATGTTAGCGATATGTAGACCAAGGCCTGAGCCCGCAGCAGGAGTAGCACCACGACTAAATCGCTTTGTAAGCCCTTCGAGGTCGGGGAGGGGCACCACCGGTCCGGCGTTTGCAATAGCGATGGTTCCATCAGTTTGGACGGAAACTGTTGTCGGAACAGTGGGCAGTCCATGTATCAGCGCATTCTCGATCAGGTTACGAAGGAGGATCCCAAACGCATCGACATCCACTTTGCGCATCAAAGTGGTGCAGCCGTCGACGTTAAGATGCAGGCGTCCGGCATATTGCGGCTTTTTCCTCAGGTCGTCGATTTCCAGCCGAACCGATCGGACAAGATCGATCGCGTGATCCGCCATGCCAACCCCCGATTCGGCTTGAGCGAGCTGAAGCACTTTTTCGACAAGGCGGCCAAGGCTCGACAGCGCTTGCTCGATGCCGCGCGCACGCATTTTGGCCGACCCATTGGGAAGCTCGGCCACTAATCTCTGCATCTGAGCGATTGAACCTGCGATCGGCGTGCGCAGTTCATGCGCACTGTTTGCGGCGAACTCGCGTTCGGCCTCGAGAGCCGCCCGCAGACGATCGAGAAGCCGATTGACGGATGCCGCGATTGGAGCCAACTCTGCCGGGAAATCGCCCAAGTCCATTGGTGACAGATTGCCGCCGTCGCGCGATCCGATCTGCTGTCGCAGTACCTCGATTGGCCGCAGCGAGCGCCGGATCACGATCCACCAAACAGCTAAGCTAAAGGGCAGGAGCACGAGTGTCGGAAGGAAGACAAAAAGTGCGCCCTTCGCGATTGTGGTACGGCGGCCATCAAGCGGTTCGGCCAACTGATGATACACGCCGTCTTGGATCTCCTCTGTGTAGACGCGGTAATCAGCGTTTCCCCAAAAGCCGTTACTCAGGGGAGCATCAGGGAAGGGCTGCTGACCCTCTTCCGGTTCGGAAATAAGCACTACCCCGTACTTATTAATAACCTGCTCACGATAGGTCCAGTACTTTTTATAAGTTGGCAAGTGGTTATTGTATTGATCAACGTGTTTTCCATTCAAGACCTTGATCAGCTCTGGTTCTCTGTACTCTGCGCTCGCCTGGAGCAAGTCATCCGAACTTTCGTTTACATTATTGCAAAAAATGAACGCAGCAATGGTTGGGGCGGCGATCCAAACCAGGAGCGTTGCCCCGCCTAACCACGATATCAGCTTTCTCGTCATGCTGTTCGAGTTCGTCATGTGACCACGAGCCTGTATCCGGAGCCACGCACGGTTGCTATTCTATCCCCGCCGATCTTCTTGCGGAGCCGGCTGACATAAACCTCCACTGTGTTGCTCTCGAACTCCGAATTGAATGAATAAAGCGCGTGCTCGATCCTCCCCTTTGAAACGACCGAACCGGGCCGGCGTAGAAGGCAGTCGAGCACCGCCCATTCGCGTCCAGACAGGTGGACCTCCTGCCCGTCGCGGAAGAGGCGTCGCTCGGCTGCCTGTATGGAAAGCGTCCCAACCGAAAATTGCGGCTCCGGAAAATGCCCTTGGCGACGTGCCACTGCACGGATGCGTGCCGAGAGTTCCCCCAGATCGAACGGCTTGACCAAATAGTCGTCGGCGCCAGCGTTGAGCCCCTCGATGCGGTGCGAAATCCGATCGCGGGCTGTCAGAATGATGACCGGCGTTGTATCAAGCCCCTTGATCAGCTCCCGCAGATAGTCGATGCCATTGCCGTCCGGCAGGTGAACGTCGAGCAAAATAACGTCGTAGCCGGCCACAGCTGCATGACCGCGCGCTCCGGACAGGCCCTCGGCCCAGTCGACCGCGTGGCCACCAGCCACCAAATGATCGTGCACAGCACTTCTAAGGTCGTCGTCGTCTTCAATGAGCAGTATTCGCATCAGGCTGCCGAGCTCCGGTATGAGGGCAAGGCTCCTGCCTTATTGATCGAAGCTGACAGTAGGCTGAACCGGCGCCAGCGAATATCTGGGGGCTTTCAGGCTGCTGTCAGCTACAATTGCAAGAAAGGGGTCGTTAACAAAGCCAAACGAAGAGGCCTTATGAAACCCCTCCTGATCTCGGCACTTTTGCTCAATGTGACCACCGGCGGCTGTACACTGGTTGGCGGGCAATTCGACGTGGCGGTCAACGAATGGCAGCCGCGCCACGCGTCAATGTCCAGGCTTGAAACTGACAGGTGTCTTAAATACGAGGGCACCGTAGCGGGTGCCTCCAGTTATCGAACAGTGCCTAGCAGGTCAGAAGTGCACTTTGACCATAGGGGTCGTCCGTATTTTCGGCGCTCGCGAACAGAGTCGACGGTCAATCGATGCGCCACTGCCAGAGTCTGGAACGGTCAAGTGTTTGTTATCCCCCGTCCGGGCCATATTCTCTGCCGAGGACCAAGAAGGCCCTATTTTCGGTGCCCACGAACAGAGCCAACGGTCAATCGATGCGCCACTGCCAGGGTCTGGAACGGTCAAGTGTTTGTGATCCCCTGTCCCGGCCGTGTTCTCTGCCGAACTCGCCCTTGTAGTCGGCACACCAAAGATCGTTAGGGCGACAGCCGTTTGAAAGTGGTGTCCCCGTCGCCCTGTTGCGCCTGCGCTTGCGGCGCTCGACCATGCCGGCGGTCGAGCACGGCATGCACGGTCGAGATCGCGGGCCGGTGCACATCCGGATACAGCCGGGCCAGCCGCTCGCGTATCTTCGGCGCACCCCATGTCGGCTTGTCTTGCTTGAGGCGCACAATCAGCTTCTCGATTTGAAACGGAAGCTGATTGGCGTGGCGATAGGGCCGCCGCGATCGGTCCGTCAGCCCCTCCAGGCCGCTGTCGTTGTAGCGCGTGAGGATCTTGTAGCCGGTCTTGCGCGAGATATCGAACTCCCGGCAAAGCACCGCCATCTTCTCGCCGTCCAGCAGCCGGGCGACGAACTTCAGCCGCTCTTCCATGACGTTACACTCCTTCCAAGGCACCTTGCTCTCCTTGCAAAGGGCCGAAAGTGTAACCCATCTATCCGGAATGAACTGTCACCCATCTTTCGGGAAGGGCAGTCATGGCCAAGGCAACTGGAAGCCGAATTTTCTTTTAGAGTATGAATCAGCGCCGTCTGCCGAAAAGCGCGTCCACGATCTTCCCTTTTGAAACGACCGTGCAGGGCTGGGGCAGACGGTAGTCGAGCACCGCCCATCCGCGTCAAGTCAGGTAGACCTCCTGCCCGTCGCGGAAGAGGCGTCGCTCGGCTGCCTGTATGGAAAGCGTCCCAACCGAAAATTGCGGCTCCGGAAAATGCCCATGGCGACGTGCCACTGCATGGATACGCGCTGAGAGTTCCCCCAGATCGAACGGCTTGACCAAATAGTCGTCGGCTCCAGCGTTGAAGCCCTCGATGCGATGCGAAATCCGATCGCAGGCTGTCAGAATGATGACCGGTGCCGATTCAAGTTCCTTGATCAGCTCCCGCAGATAGTCGATCCCATTGCCGTCCGGCAGGTGAACGTCGAGCAAAATAAGGTCGTAGCCGACCACAGCTGCATAATCGCGCGCTTCGGACAGGTTCTTGGCCCAGTCGACCGCGTGGCCACCAGCCACCAAATGATCGTGCATAGCACTTCCAAGGTCCTTATCGTCTTCAGTGAGCAGTATTCGCATCATGCTGCCGAGCTCCGGTATGAGGGCAAGGCTCCCATCTTATTGGTCGAAGCTGACAATAGGCTGAACCGGCGGCAGCGAATTATTTGGGGAGCTTTCAGGCTGCTGTCAGCTACAACTTGCAAGAAAGGGGTCGTTAACAAAGCCAAACGAAGAGCCCCTATGAAACCCGTCCTGACCTCGGCACTTTTGCTCAATGTGACCCCCGGCGGCTGCATCAGCAAATTGATTTGGGAAACAGGCGCGCCGGTTCTAATGACCGACGCAGGCCGAGGTCTGGAACAGCTGGACCAGCGAACGGCGTCTTCGGTTTTTCAGGCAACAGCCACATGGAAGAATATGATTGGCTCGACCATGCGCCGAGCTTTGTCGAACGGATTGGTCGCGGGCGCACTACCACAGATTATGGCAGGTTTACGCCCTGGCCTTGACACCCGGGGTGATCGTCACCGGCGGAGCCGCGGCGTACTGATCGGATATCTAACGTCGCTGAGTCTCTCGTCGGTGCAGTGGATCTCTCGGCTTAGCCATCATGCAAAAAACGACGGTTCCGCGACACCACTTTTCAGGTCCGTGACACAGGCTTTGTGAGCCGATCTGTTGTTCTTACCCCAGGCTAATGGCTGAACAGCTCTGTCGCCGGCTCGATGCGCCAGATGGCGCGATGTTTTGAACCCTTTCACGAGGCGACGGCAGCAGCCGACCGGCTCTCCTATCGCGGCTCCCGCGATCCACACACCCAGCAAGGGAATCTACCATGGTAATGAAGGCACCGGTTGCCGACGCTAGGAATGGGTCGGTAGTAGATCGGCTGGTCGGCATCGACCTCGCTCGGGGCCTGGCTGTCTTCGGGATGTATGCCGCCCATCTCGGTCCCGACCCCGGCGAAGGAGGACTAGTCGGGTTTCTGATGGAACTAACCCATGGGCGGCCGTCGGCCCTGTTTGCCGTATTGGCCGGTTTTTCAATCCTCCTGATTACAGGTCGCAAGGCGCCGAAGTCGGGGATAGCCGGTAGACAGGCCATCGCCAGAGTCGCAATTCGTGCCCTTGTTTTGCTCGCGCTTGGCTCAATCCTGGGCTGCCTCGGTACCCAGGTCGAAGTCATCCTAGAATACTACGGAATTTGCTTCTTGTTGGTATTGCCGCTCCATCGGCTCAGCGCATATCAGCTGGGCTTGATCGCTGCCGCTACGGCATTAGTTCTCCCGCAAGTCCGTTCCTCCCTTCTGTCGGTTGCCCCCAACCTCCTCGACCCGGTCTTCAACCTCATGGTCAACGGCTACTATCCCGCGGTGACCTGGGTTCCTTTCCTCATCGCTGGCATGGCCATCGCGCGCCTTAATCTTAATACGCTAGCAGCGCATTGGCGCCTTGGTCTGGCGGGGGTCGCGCTGGCCGTGTTGGGCCATGGGGGATCCTTGCTCGCGCTGAGTTCCCGCGCTTTGACTGAAACCTCCTTGTGGTGGTCTGACGTTGACGGCGCTTTTGAGCCTTCCAAGTCGTCATTTATAGTCAAGTCGTCATGGATAGCCGCACCTCATAGCGAAACGACGCTTTCGATCGTGGGCAGCACCGGTTGCGCAATGATCATCTTGGCGGCTTGCATGCTCGCTGTGGATGCGCTCCCGCGTCTGCGAAAGCTGGTCTGGCCAATAATCGCAGTCGGCTCGATGTCTTTGACGGCCTATGTGCTGCACATTGCGGGAATAGCCTATCTTATGAAGATAAACATTTTCAAAGACGAGAGCCTGTCCACGCTCTTTGGCTTCGTTGTGGTTATCAGCACTTTTGCGGTGCTTTGGCTGCGCGTCTTCCAGCGAGGACCGATGGAAGTGCTGATGGGTAGGGTCGCAGATCTCGCGCGTCACATCCGCTGAGCACCGCCGCGCCCCGGCCTCCCGATCACATTACGGACAAGGTGGGGCTTTGTCCAAAGCTTGTTCGCGGCAGGGGAGGGTACTTCCTCCCACCCTGCCGCCTTGTTGATGGAAGCTAAAACGGTCGCGCAGGCGCTAGAGTTGCATCGGCATAATCAGCTTAAACTCGCGAAGTTAAACCCGCGGTTGGTCTATCTCGGCCCGCCTCACCTGAAAGGCTAAGGTATCCGTTTCGGTCAAGGGTTTTAGGGGCCATTTTCGCTGCGCCTTGAGGAGAGCGTTTGCTAGGATGAGGAGCTTTCGCAACAAGATGATGACCTTTGCGGGTTTGCCTGCCGCCTTTAGCGCCTGGTATTTTGCCTTGAGGTCGGGGTTGAAGCGCAGGGCGAAGGGCCGGGCATGTAGAGGGCCTGGCGAACATTGGCCCGGCCGCCCAGGCGCGGCCGCTCCATTTTGCCGAGGCCGGCGAGGCTTGCGGCCTTTGGTTCCGAGTTCCGGCATGTCGATGGTGAGTGTGCAGGCGGTGGCATCCGATGCGCCATATGCTGGTCAGGATTTCGCGGCGCTGGACAGCGTCGGGATCGGCTTTCATGAGGGTAAGCATCGTCTGATCGATATCGCTGAGTTCACGTGGATCTGCTTCCAGCCACTCGTTGTTGTGGCGCCTGAGCAAGGCAAGCGGTCAAGGTCTGGCTCTGGTGCTGGCTGCGGTGCGATCCCCGCACGGGCCAGGTGCCGATCGTGTCGACGATCCACCTCGCCGCGACCAGAGAGCTGCTACTCTCTTCCGCTGTTCATTCTGGCCTCTTCGCAATGAATGTCATAAAATCACCTGTCGCAATTAATGGTTTTTGATTTGGCTCCAGCAGCTGGCAGATATCGCCGAGAGTTCCGCAGAGAGCGTCGAAAGTTTTGGCCGCCTTCTTCCGCAGCCGCGCCTTGAGTTTTGAGCAGACCTGTCTTGATCGGGTTGAGATCGGGCGAGCATGGCGGCAGGATCAGGAGCCAGTGCCCTTTGGCCAACCAGTGGGCGGCGCGTACCTTGCCGACAATCTGGGGTTCCGAACCCGACAGTTGGTTTTCAACCCGACAGTGGCCCGCCTCAGAGCAGGCTACCGCCCTTCGGAGCAGGCAGAAGCTAATCGAGGTTCGCGGGTTCCGGTTTGAATGTGCAGGTCGCTGCGCGCCTGATCTTTCGGTCTGGCGGCACATGACAAAAACCCTCATTTTGGCCGACGATACCCGGTCAGGAGCGGGTATCGCAGTCGAGAAGCGACCCGAGCACGTCCACAAGATGTGCCGAGTTTGCAAGGTGTGTCATTGTTTCTGTCAACGTTCGAGCGACAGCGCACGACGAAACGTCTGGCATACGCCTCGTCTGGCACGCGCCTCGCATATGTTGCAGTTGCTGCTGGAGATCAGGCGATCGAGTGGGCCTTGCAATTTTCCGATTTTGATGCGCCTAAAGTCTCGTGTACAAATCAGGCTGGCGTGAATGGCCTGCCTAAGTTGCGACTTATTACAAAGGAATGGATATGGCGACTGGAACGGTGAAGTGGTTCAACAGCACGAAGGGTTTTGGTTTTATTCAGCCTGACAACGGCGGTCAGGATGTCTTTGTCCACATTTCCGCTGTTGAACGAGCGGGCCTGTCGACCCTTAATGAGGGCCAGAAGATCAACTACGAGGTGGAACAGGATCGCCGCACGGGAAAGTCCTCTGCAGGCAGCCTCAGCAAGGCTGGCTAACGGTCCGGGAAAGCCTTGGCAAGGTTCGTCATCGCCGGAACGCATTGACGGCTCGAAACCCGGGCCGGAGCATGCAAGTTAATGCCGCGGCAGGGATTGCTGGAGCCATCATGAATTACTCTGGAAATGAGGCTCTTGGACGGGAAAGGCGGGGCTCATCCCCGCCCTTTGATTCCGCGCAGATTGGGCCAACGGCTGCTGCGCGTCCGAACGACTGTTGATACGGATTTAGGCTGCGACCTTCTTGCGGGTCCGTTTCGCCGGCGCCGTGGCTGGGGCTTCCGGCTCTTTCGGTTTGCGGCCGAGTCCCATGGTCTTGGCCAAGGCGGAGCGCGCAGCGGCGTAATTCGGCGCCACCATGGGATAATCCGACGGCAGACCCCATTTGGCGCGATATTCGTCTGGGGTCAGACCATAGTGCGTCGCCAGATGGCGCTTTAGCGATTTGAATTTCTTGCCGTCTTCAAGGCTAATGATGTAGTCCGGTTCGATCGACTTTTTGATCGGGACAGCAGGTTTTTTTACAGGCACAGGCTCTTCTGCCGGTATGAGTCCAGCCGTGCCGTTTAGAGCCCCGTGCACTTGGGCGATCAGGGCAGGAAGCTCCCCCGCCGGGACGGGGTTGTTGGAGACGTAGGCTGATACAACATCGGCAGTGAGCTCGATGAGGATGTCGGTCTTGTGGGGTTCTTCTGTCATAAACTTCTCCGGGCAGCTTGAAACACAGTTGGGCGAAGTGTCGCTTCATAGTGGCGGTTGCCGCTGAAAGCAAATGGATCGACGGGTGCGCTGCTCCTCCACCATTGAAGTCTCGGCGACGCATCCCGTCATCGTCCATCGCTAAAGGCAGCGTATTGAATTATGGGAGCGGTCGCGCCCGCCCCACCATAGCGATACAGCAAGACAATCAAAAAAGCCGGTCTTTGCTTGGCCCCAAATCTTTTCTCCTTTCGTGAACGCTGAGCTGCCAAGCTGCTACAGTTCACCTCGCGGGGCAACCGTGCACAACACAGGAGTCGCCCGAGCGATACATTCTTCACTTGCCGCTTATCAGCGCTGGTGATTGCACTTTGCAGCCTGCCTCCGGACCCGCAGCGCTCACGCTGTTGGTTTTGCGCCTGCAGGCGTCGGAAGTCGGATCGCCGCAGCTAATTTCCTCAGGCGGACGAATTCAACAAATCGATTGTTTGGATCGAAGGCATCCACACCATCGATGCCTCTAGAATAGGATCCAGCTACAATCACCGTGCTGTAATGGCAGGGACGGCCAGCACAAGCGCGACACGATCCGGCGGGTCCATCGCTGCGTTACGTATTCATGGCTACTGCATCGGGCGCTCGGTCGACCGCCTTAAGCCAGGTCGCCGCATTGCGAGACGGTGACCGGCGAGGGAGAGGGCGCTCTGGCAACGAAGCGAGGCGGGTGGCCTTGCGGGTGGCCGCGTGATGTCATCCGGCTCTCCTGCCGATCTCTGCCGGCCAGATCTGGAGCAACTGTTTTGCATAGATATGGCTCTCTTCAGGGGGCCATCTATGATGGGAGCCGAGCGCGTGTTCGAGCCGGGGAACAGGCTGCGCATGCACTGTGCCCACCTATTGCGATCGTGCTAACCTTGGTTGTTTGGACTTGCCGTTAAAGGCAAGCGACAGATTGAAGTTATGCTGCACCATCTGATTGCCTGGCTCGTTTTCGAGAGCTCGCCGATACAGGGCCTGTGCCGCGTCATGCCGCCCCTCAATGTCCAAAATCACGCCCTTCGCATTCAATGCACGTACGTTTCCTGGGGCTGCAACCAAGACGCTGTCGAGCACCTCAACCGCTTCGTGCGGGCGCTTCTGGCCCACCAAGGCATTTGTAAGTCGTATCGCCGCATCAACATTGTCCGGGTGCTGCTTCACCTCATCCCGCAAAGCCCGCTCTTGAACATCCTGACCAACTTCGCGCAAAATGCGTTCGCGCATAGCCGGATCGATTTGATCGGCGCTGAGCAACTCGGGGGAAGATGTCTCCTGCACGGAAAGAGCCGGCTTTTGCCAGCTGGCGCAACCGCCCAAAGGCAGAATGGCGAGTACGGCAAAAAGAAGTGAGTTCCGGCGCAGAAACATAGGCGATGGAGAAACTGTATTACTATTCATGTTATCTCTCAGTTATCGGGGAGGCGCGTGGCGTTCAGTTAGGAAAGGTGGGACTACTCTAACAATCCGCTGTTCGATCCGTGCGGGAGTGTGACGGATCCTGCGGGGCGAATTGTAAAGTCGGAGGCGAGGTCTTGATAAGACAGCACGGCGAGATCAACCCCGTTTCGCGTCAGAAAGCCGCGGACGAAACGTCGGACATCCATCGACGTCAACAGAATAGGGCGGGTTTGACCCGGTTCTGCGTTCGAAAGGACCTGACGTATCTGTGATAGCATCGCTTCGCTTTGCCGATCCTCCAGTGCGAGATAGGGGCCTGCATCCGAATCTCGAACCGCGCCACGCATCACATCCTCGCTCTCGCGCTCGACGACCAGGGCGGACACGATGCCCTCCGTGTTGGCATGGCGGTGGCAGATCTGTCGCTTCAAACCAGAACGGACATATTCCGTCAGCAGGGCAACGTTCTGCTCACGCTCGCTCCATTCGGCCAATGCCTCCAACACGAGACGGGTGTGGCGGATTGGGATACCTTCCTCCAGGAGGCGGCGCAGAACATCGGCAATCCGAGGAATCGGCGTCGTGCGTAGCACCTCTTTCACAAGCTCAGAATATTCCTGCTCCATTCGGCCCAGGAAATGTCGGGTCTCTTGGATGCCCACCAATCGCGGTGCGTAGCGGGTCAACGCTGCATGGACGCGCAAGGCGAGGAGTTCGCCGGGAGCCCTATGCTCCGTGCCGGCGCCCGTAAGGGCCTTTGCAGGGGTATGTTCAACCGGGAGTGTGTCCGTTTTCGGCTCACGTCTAAGGGGGACACCGCTCGAGTCGACGTGCGCTACATCGGCTCGGAGCGCCATCTGGTTTGGATCTAAGGCGTCCTGTTCGACTGGCACGCCCTCGACATCAATTCGGAATTGCGATTCAGGCAGCTGCTCGTCAACCAAGACAGGGATGCGAGGAACGATAATGCCCAGATCGGCTGTGACCAGGAGCGAAACGCGCCCAATATGTTTTTGCAATTCGGCTTGATCGACCGCCTGCATAAGATCTGGCGCTAGAAAAAATGCGATCGGGAATTCCTTCGCAGGCGCGGCTTGCTTAGGCTCCGCTGCAGTTCCACCTTTCGCATCGGCAGTGCCGGCGCCCAGCACATCAGCCTTGACAATGCTTACCGCAGCGAACACTGCGGCCAGCATCAGAAAGACGGGGAGGGGAAACCCAGGAACGAACCCCATTACAACCAGGACGCCGGCCGCCAGTCGCAAGGCTCGAGTGCTGGCCGTGAGCTGACTGACCATTTCTGTACCGAGGTTGATCCTCGCCGTCCCAGTCACACGGGTGACGATGGTCGCCGCAGTAATGGAGAGCAGAAGGGCCGGAATCTGCGATATCAATGCATCGCCTATCGTCAGCAGAGTGTAGTGATGCAGTACCTCGCCGAAGGACATGCCCTTGGAGAGCAGGCCGATCGAAATTCCACCCAGCATGTTGATGCAGATAACCACCAGCCCGGCGATGGAATCGCCCTTCACAAATTTCATCGCGCCGTCCATCGCGCCATAGAGTTGGCTTTCCTTCTCCAATTCGGCGCGCCGCCGGCGGGATTCGTTGGCATCGATGTGGCCGTTGCGTAGCTCTGCGTCGACCGCCATTTGCTTGCCCGGCAGAGCATCCAGCGTGAAACGCGCCGCCACTTCTGCCACCCGTTCGGCACCCTTCGCGAGGACCATGAATTGCACCATGGTGACGACCAGAAATATGACGAAACCCACCACGATATTGCCTGAAATGACGAAATCGCCAAAAGTATGAATAATGCTGCCGGCCTCCCCCTCGGCCAGGATCAGTCGCGTCGTTGCGACCGTGAGCGCGAGACGGAATACAGTGGAAATCAAAATAACGCCGGGCAAAGAGGAAAAATCAAGTGGAGTACTGACATACAGGGCAACCATCATCAGCAGTATGGCCAACCCCATATTGAATCCTATCAGGGCGTCGACCACCACGACCGGGATAGGCATGACCATCATCGCGACAGCCAGAAGCAGCATCAACGCAACCATTAAATCCGGGCTGGCCGGCGCACGCTTGATGAAGTCACGCAGGACGTTGGCCATCGAGACACCTTTGCAATCGGTTGAGACTTACTCTGCTGTTACGCCATGAAACGTGGCTTTCGAACTCCGAAGGCGCCTCAGCCTTGGCCAGCGCGTGACCCTGCATGAGAGCCACAAGCAGGCGCGAAATGGCTGGGCAGCAAATGTTTCCAACGCAGCCAGCTTGTCAGCACCGAGCGCGACAGGATGTTTGGCTGGCCATAGAGTGCTGCTTGATGGGGCCTGCGAGCTTTCAATATTGGAGAGCAGCAATGCGGCCATTCCTGCTCAGCAGCACACGGCTGTCCTCAATACGTTCGACCACCCATCCATCAGCCAAAATGGCGCCGACAAAATACTTCTCGCTGTCGATGACAATATATGGTTGGACCCCATGCCACACAGCTTCGACCGCGATTGCGGATGGCGCCTTCTCCTCTTTGATGAGCACTCCGTTCACCAGTGTTAGAGTACCCTTGGTGCGACGATCGAACGATTGCTGAAGCTTCTGCCAGCTGATGACCGATTCAGACGTGACGGTGCCTTCGGCGGTCACAACACCCTTTGCCGACCCAATCTTGACGTCGAGAAGACCCGCTCGATCGACTTCCTCCTGCAGCTCTTGGGCCGCTGCCTCCGTAAGTTCATTGTCAGCGCGGTGACTGATCGTTCTGGACGCGACTTCAGCCCGAAGTGAATTGGGGCTCGATCCACTTGCATTGCCAAGATAGGAGATCGTGCCTGAAAGCGCGCCGATCCCGAGTGAGCTGATTATGACCATGGCGAGCACACCGATCGGTAGGCGCGGTATGCCGGTCGAACCAGGCGGCTCTGCATCCTGCACGGACAAAGCAATGGACATCTCGCCTACGAGCAGGACGACAGGAAGGGGCACAACAACGGACTGGCCTGCGGCGATATTCCGGTTGCCCTCGATACTGAGTCCGGGTGCAAGCGCCTCCAGTTCGATCGACTTGCCAAGAAGAGTTACACGAAGGTGATGCGGTGCCAGTCCCTGCTCGACAAAGACCAAATCGGCATCGAAGCCGCTGCCGATTAAACACTTTTGAAGATCCGTCTTGCCGGTCAGACCGCAATAGTGCCCCGAACGCACTTCGAAACGGAGGGAAACGGCGTCATCCACAGAGCATCTCTCAAACAGGATAGAAGCCGCATGGCAATTGCCATGCGGCTCATTTCGGGACTACGTCGCGTCAATAAGGAGACGCGCTAGGGGGCAGTCTAAAACCCGCTTCCGACATTACGAAACGCGTTCGTCGGCGGCCTTCTTGATGGTCTGGAGATTGGTCGTTAGAGTGCGCAACTGGACACTCCTTTTCGTCGCCTCCAAGCTAACATTGGTTAGTTCCTGCACTTGCGCCTGAAAAGCAGTAGCATCAGCTCCGCTTGTATTGCCGGGAGTGCCACTGTTAGTTTTATCGGTATTGCCGGCGCTACTGGTATTGGTATTGCCTGATTTTTTATTATTATCAACTGCAGCCATGATCATTCCTTTTTCTGTTGGAGTTGTGCCGTCAATAACGGCCTGTATGACCTCACGCCGGATTTCCCGCGTCAGGCATCTTCTGTGTCATCCAAAGCTTCATCGGCCTCAGCCATCGCATCGTTCGCGAATTGGAACGCGAACGATCGCAGGATACTTTGGAAGGCTTCACTTTGTGCTGCAGACTGTGAGTTGTCTTGAAGTTGATCATTTGAAACGGTCCGGTTATCCGCCCGATCGTTCCCGCCAGCTGCCTTGCCATCATTCCCACCAGCTGGCTTGCCATCATTGCCATCAGCCGGCTTGCCATCACCAGAATGCTCGGATTTCGAATCCCCATGGCCCTTTCGGATCAAGGAAGTCCCGAGGTTGCCAACTCCACTCCCAATTGCTGCTATCATCAGGTACTCCGGCATTTGCCATTGGCGGCGACGTGTTAAAGGTTAGCCTCGATCAAGCTAAGGGCGGGAGCTTTCGAGAACCTGACGGCTTTTGACAAAAACCGGCCAGCGCAAAAACGTATGCTCTGCAGGATGTTGCTCTCGCATCGAACAGTCGACCACGATCTCGGCTGTTCGGCCAATCCCGCCGTCCACGCATGCCGCGACCGAATGGCAGCCGCAGCAGCTCGTTTGCATCCTCGATGCTGTGGTGTCGAACAGGAGACACGGTCCACGTGCTGCATGACCGCAATGACCGTATTCTTGCTGGCTCCACGGGCGCACGCAACGAGCAGGAACTCGGTCTTTGCATCACCATTCTCTCGCCTGCACATCACGGCCCGGCGCGGTGAGCTCATTGGCTTCGAGAAGGTCGGCGACCGTACGAACATGGGATGGTCTGCCGGCTTTGGGAGGCCGGTGCGGATCCTCTTCTCACCATATCGAAAGCTTGAAGCGGTCGGATTTTCTTGCCCTGTTCGTGAGAACTCCCATCGTCAGCTAATCGTCAGCCAAGCGGTCTATCTAGGCCGGCCGTGCCTGACCTTCGGATCCAAAGGTCCCGTCTCGACACTTTTTGTAACTATAGATCGAAATGGTCCGCGTGATACGCAACGCACACGCTTCTCTGAAGCAAATGTGTGACTTTGTCGGTGGCGAACGAGAGGAGTGACGCATCAATAAAATCGTCAGGCACGTGTCTAGGAAGGGGAGCTAGCCGAGTTGGTCTGATTTCATTCGCTGTTCCTGGAAATCGGCGGACTGAAGCGCTGATAATCTCAGGACATCGATGGCAACGTTGCGAAAGTCCTGTGAGCTCGGGCCAATCTTGGCCTGCTACTGAGAAGCACTTTGGCGGGAACATTACGCCGTCGCGGGTCTGGCTGACCGTGACGTTAACCGAAAGATGCCGCTGGTCTCGTCAGCCGCCAGCACAATAGCAGCACATTCTCGCCTACTACGGAGACGCAATATGAAGGGCATTGGCCGACCACGGAAATCGCAGGCTGAAACTGGAGCCAGCCGCGCGGGGCGGGCGAGCAGTTCCCTTTCGCAATCAAGTCTTGCTGCGGGAGAAGGTGGACAGTCATTCGATTCCGTTGTGGAGCAGATGCGCTCTGGGGACGCCGATAGGAGGCCCTCCTCCCTTCCAGTTGCGCGCGGTCCAGGCGATGCCCGCGAAAGTCTGCCAGGCGCCTCGATTGGCGAAGATCAAATCCTGAACACACCGCGACGTGGAGCCGCTGCGCCACCACGCGGAACCGTAGCGCCACGTGGCGCAGCCGCAAGGCGGCGCGGTTCTCCCTCCATGTCTGAGGGCGAAGCCATGGCGCCGGTCGGTAGCCAACTATCAACCGCGCAGGTGGAAGGCACCAGCTCATCGTCAAATGAAGATATCAGTCCGACACAGCTCAGAATGAACAGTCTTGTTCAACAACTGACTGATTGCGAGGCTGCGGCCAGGAAAACCGACGTCCCCGAGGAGGCGGTGGAGCTGATCAGTCGGGTCGTCGATGCAGCCTCAGCAATTCTGGAGTACCGCGCTAGCCTGCCTGCGGCTGAGGCGCAGACAATTATGCCAGACGACAAGGTGCGTAGATGTTGCCAGATCGTGTGCGACGCCGCGAATGAAGTAGACAAACTTGGCCTGTCGACGATCACGAAATTGGACAAAAAGACCAAGAAAGCGGCAGGTATGGTCGATAAACTCTACTCCTACTCCCAGGCGGACCGGCAGGAGCTGTTGATTTTAAATGTGGAGAACCACCATACGGCGGCAATTAAGTGGTGGGAAAAAAAGGCATGGCGCTCCGAACGGCAGCGATCCGCCTGCGCTGCCACCGCTAGCCTATCCAGTGGAACGCCCGTGATGCGGGAAGCCGAGCGGTGCGCACTGCGGCTGCGTGCCGGCTCGGTACTGAGTGTCAGGATCTGGCTGGTCCGTGAGCGGATCGGTCTTGCGCGGGCCAAGATTGAACTGCGGGCGAGCAGGTTCGAGCCAGATTTGAAGGAACTCCTCGTCGGTCGAAATGGAGTGGTGCAGCTGATGGCAAGCGCCGCTCAAGAAGCTCTTCGCGCCCTCTCTTTGGCGAAGGGCATAATGGATGATGGCAAAACACTCAACGCTCATGATTGCGCGGTTGTAGAAAAAATCATGGAGCGGCTTTCGGATTTTGGATTGGCGTTGCACGAGGTGCATACCAAGCTAAGCCATACCTACCCAGATGCCGGCCTCCCATTGAAACTGTTCGAACGGATCGTGGACGATGCATGGATCACTGCGCACGATGCCATGCACTTGTTGAACCTGCAGTCTCCGCCGTCAGCCATCATGGCGCCACAGGCCCAGGCGGGCGCTGCGATGCCGGCCAGGGCAGGCGCTGCGATACCGGCTGGCACTGCTGGTACGGCTGCAGTGTCAGAAGGCACTACAGCGCGAAGGAAAGGGAAGTCAAAGCATAAGTCGGCAGCTCGCGCCGGGACTTCTGCCGCCGGGCAGCCATCAACACCAGTCGCTGCGAACGCCGGCACAGTGCCAGCAGCCAAGGTTCTCGCGCGCTCGGATCAAGTTGCGAGTACACAGGTGAGAGCGCAAGAGGTGGCTGCGAGTTCGTCGGGGGCAGGCTCGACAATCGGGGGCGCCGCGTTGTCAATGGAGGTATTGACGGAGCGGCTCAAACGATTGGACGAACTTTTGCAGTTCGATCTGGCCGGTCAGCAAAGCGTCGTCTCCCAAGTGCGCCAGATGAAGCCTGAGGAGGCCGGTAAGGTCGTGGACGATGTGGCCCAGTACCTGCGAGCCCAGGCCATTGAGATGCAAACCTGTCTCGCCGGGTTGCAGGGGCGTAATGTACGCCTGCTACTCACCTCCACCCAGCTACCCAAAGTGCACGAACGCACAGACCAGCTCAAAGGGTTGCTGAACATGGTGCTGGGACAGGCCAACGCATTGAATGAAGGAAAAGCCGGCATTACGACTGATTGCATGAAGACCTACGCATTTCCGGCGCAAAAATACCTGGAACATTTGTGCAATGCCGACGAATTGATGCCGCCGGAGGCACCGGTCGCGCTGCGTGGCGAGCCAGGAAAGCTGTTTGAGATGAAGCTGCAGCCCAAGATGCTGGTCAATGGTGCGATGCCGAGCCCGATGTGGGTGCACATCCACACGAGTCGCCCCGTCATGGCCAGAAACTTGGAAGGGCTGGCTGATTCCGAATTCACCGCTTGCCACGTTAAATCCAACGAACAGCGCGGCTACAATCGAGAGCGAGAGGAAGCCGATGCTAGGTCCGGTCGCGAGAAGGTCATAATTCATCGCGGCAAACTCACCCCCGCTTTCTGTAAGTCCTTGTTGACCTCAGGGCTTGGCCGCCAACCACGCCATTCGCGTGCCGAGCTCCCGTCGGCGCAGGCTGCATGACAGGGCACTCAGAATGCGGCCGGCCACGCTGTGAGTCAGCGAGCATTTCTCCTGGCCAAACCGCGAATGCCGCTGCGCGAGTTGCGGTCCGGCGATTGGAGTCGATCGGCTACCGTCAGGGCCGATTTGCGATGTCGCGTTACCGGCTGTTGACGTGGCGGCGTATCTTGCCTCCCATCCAACTTATCGCCGAGATCGCGCCGCCAAGATCGAGGCGGAAGGTCTTCCTGCGAGCGCGGAGCAGGCATAGCCGATCCGATCGGGATCGGCGCATCGCAACGACCCAACGGTGTGGTGGAGAAAATTGGATTCGGGAGAGCTCGGTTCCAAGAGGCGGAGTTCCGGCCCGAATACAATCCGCTCGCAAGCACCCACGATGCGCATCCGCAGTTTATTGTCTGGGAGATGGGCTGGATTGCTCGGCGGCGCTGGCGCTAAGGCGGGGCTGTCGCCGGACAATTAGCATTCACTGCCAACAGCCTTGCAACCGTCACCAGTTGCAAGGCTCGGCGGCGGGTCGACAAATCACATGAAATCGTCGTCGGACCCGCTATCGCTGCTGTCGCTATCCTCGGTTTTGTGGAGATAGAGTGGAGGTTTGCCTGCACGCTGCCACTCACCGGCACTGTTCTTCGTCCATTTGTCGGGATGCTGCGTAGGGTCAAGCACCAGGTCGCCATGATCCACTTCAACAAACCCCATCGTCTGCGCGCGCGCTTGTGCTTCCGGATTAGCCGCACGCCAATTCAGCAACGGTCGGTCGCCGTCTATCCGAAGTTGATGCTCCAGCAGAATATCGCCCGCATTTTCGACGAGCGGATGGGCGACTTGAAGATCCACTATGGAAGTGACCTCAGTTCGACCAGGAAATTGTTCCCGCCAACTTTCCGATTCGAACTCGTTCATGCTGAATCCGCCTTCCATTCTCAGCAGTCCGGCACTCCGGTCTCCCAATTGGTAACTGAAATATCGCGCGTGCTCCGTATCTCGACGGATGCCATATTGCTGAGCAACGTCCGCGGTGCGCCTGGCTCGTGACGATACGAACTCCGAATACTCTTGAGGATTGTCGGCGATGTGCGTGATTTCATCACCATGAAATTGCCTCACCTGTCTCCTGAAGGAAGTCCTGTTGATCTCCACCACAGGAGGTCGGGAATTGAGGGAGTATGCTTGGGGAGCCGCCGATGATGAGGCGCCGCTACCTTCCGATCCGGATAAGTGCATTCGGGCAAATGTGTCCGCGAACCCTTCGCTTCCTGCATCCGATTGCTCGCCGGCATTATGCGCGCGGTAACTATCGGATGAGCCACCAATTCGACCATACATGACGATTCGTACTCCTATGTTTCGCAACCGAGCTCAAGTTAGCACGGCTGTTCAACATAGGGCGCTTAGTTGACGACTAGCTGACGAGGGCATTCCAACGGCTGCACCAATCAAATCCGCACTGCCGGCCTCAAAACCTCGGACTGCGCCACGCACCGGCCAGCAGAGGCTGCAAGGTCATGCCCGGAGGACTTGCCGTAGTTGCTGGGTGGCAGATCCGAGGGGAGTGATTGCCCCAGGCCCGCGGTTGCGCGGTTGGCCTGACAGAGACACTGGGGCACGGATGGCCAGCCGACATTTGCCACTAGCATGGAGCCAGGTCAGTTTTGAACTGGGCAGTCGTGGACTTCCAATGACTAGGCCAAGCCTGCGGCAAAGAATGCTTTCGCGACAGGCTGGAAATATTGCATAGGAACCGCGTGGCCGAGTTTTGTAGTGCCTATCAGCTGACGCGCTAAGACATGGTCATGGACGATCGTCAGGCGTAGTGCCCGCGCCTCGCTCAACACATGTGAAACGCGCTCACCTTCGGCACGGCAAACTAAGAACGGCACCCCGGTTTCACCGCGAACGTAACGCAGACCGATCAGGACCGCCCTTCCTGTTAAGACCAGCGTGGCGCGATGCACGCCAAGCGCAGGCTCGTCGGCCGCCTCCTCGCGGATGCGACGCTGTTCACCTTTCAACTCTGGCGCTCCTTGCTGATCCTTCGACTCGCGCGTCACTTCGGTATTGGTCATGCGCATTTCGCGCAGATACAACGCGCGCTGGAGCAGAAGATCGATCAGTCCGCCGACCAGCAGTGCGCCGGCGCCAATTCCCATCAGCAATTTTGTCTCCATAAAGATGAGGCCAACACAGCCCATGCCGCAGATCGGCAGAGGGACCATTGTCTTCCACATCCCGAGAAGGACAATGGAAAAGGTTGCGCTGAGAACCAATACCTTGAACATGGTCTTGCAGACTTCGACCATGGAACGAGCAGACCCCAAGCGCTTCAGCCCTTCAAAGGGGTCAATTTTCTTAAAGCTGAGCTTCATCGGCTCCAGAGAGAAGACAAATCCACCATTGGCTAGCAGGCTGGCCAAAATCACCGCGGCGACAAGGGTTCCAAGCAGCGGGCCAACAGCCGCGACTGTGAGTTGGACGAGCACAACCAATGCCTGCGGCACCGCGGTATCGAAAGGTAGGCTCTGCAACTTGGTGGCTAATAGGAGCGCTTCCCGGCATTTGTCCTCGATCACGCTGCCTCTTAGCCAAAGGTAGCCGAGCCCAGCGCAAGTCCCGACCGCGCGGACGAAATCGGAGCTACGTGGCAGCTGTCCTTTTTTGCGCGCTTCACTTAACTTCTTCGGGCTGGCGGCGTGTGTCTTCTCTTCACTTGTGTCGCTCATGGCAGCAATTTGTCGAACCACTCCAGCACGCCGTTGGCACGTGTGACCTCCAGTTTCATGCTCTCCACCAGATAGGCAGCGTAGGTGACCATGAGAACTGGAAAGACAATGTTCTTGATTGCCGGAGACAGTTGGCTCGCCTTAAATTGCGGGGCAAAGCGACGCAGCAGCATCATCGATATATCAATCAGTATCAGGAAGAACACGACAGGCCCCGATACCAATAATGCCGTGCGCATTATGCTGTCGAGAAGCCCCAACAACTCCATTGCTCCTGGCCCACTCAGTGTCGGGTGAAACTGATACACCGGCCAGATCAAGTAGCTGCGGTACAGGACACTGATCAAAGTTTCCAGGCCTCCTGATCCGACGAATATGGCAATCGCAGTGATCCCCAGAAAAACGCCCATCGCGGAAGCCTGACTGTTCGTCGCGGGATCGGCCGAAGCGGTCGGGCTGCTGATGCCGCGTTGGTTGTCGATAAGCTCCCCGGCAGCCTGAAGGCCCCAAAGCGGAATGCCAAGAAAAGTGCCAAGGAGTACACCGACAAAAACTTCCTTGAATCCGAGCAGGGTTAGCTGGATCAGGCGCGTATCAGGATCCAGCGCCGGCAATCCGCCGCTGACGTGTGCCAGGCATGGTAGTGCGAAGCCAACAGCCAAACAGCCCCGGATCAGCCCACTGATCTGCGAGCGTGTGAATACGGGAAAGATCAGCATGATGCCCATCGCGCGGGCTGCCCCAAGACCTGCCGCAACGACGAGTTCGAGAGCCGTCTGGATCAGAATTTGAATATCGGCCGATGGCGCGTCCATGGGGCGGACTAGTAGCTAAGTGTCATTGCGGGAAACTCGGTGAAGATCTGATCGGCTAGCTCTATGAGCGGGGCGCTTAGCACAGGAGCAAACAGCCCAATCACCGCGACAACGACCAGAAGCTTCACGGTGAGCGGCAAGCTTTCATCCTGGATCTGCGTCGCCGCCTGGAGGATGCCGATGACGAGGCCGACAACCACTGATGCAATGAGCGGCGGTAGAATCCAGATCATGAAAACCACCAGTGATTGGCTCATAAGAGTAATGATGCTGGATTCAGTGATGATCAGCCTCCCGGTAACGTATAACTCAGCACAAGCCCATGCATCAATTTTGACCAACCATCAATGGCAACAAACAAGAAGATCTTGAACGGGACAGATATAACAGTTGGTGAGACCATCGACATACCCATTGCCATCAAGATAGTTGTCACTATCAGATCTATAACAATAAAAGGCAGATAAAGTAGAAATCCTATCTCAAATCCGCGCTTCAATTCTGATAGCAAGAAAGATGGTACAAGTATTGCAAAGTCATCAGGCGTGGCTGCAGCGTGCATTTCCTCTGGCCAGACCTTTTCTGTCGAAGATAGGAAAAATCGCCGCTGCTCTTCATTTGTGAATTTCTTGAGATGCTCGCGCAAGGGCTCACTTCCGGCTTTAGCGGCGCTTACCCAGTCGTCGAATGTCTGATAGTGGAGCTTGGGATCCGACATGCGGTCATAGGTCTGCTCAGCAACGGGCGCACTAACGAACATAGTGAGGATCATCGCCGCGGCGTACAGCACCACATTGGGTGGTATGGTCTGGGTCCCGAGCGCATTGCGGACGAGGAAAAGAACAATTGATACCTTTACAAAGGCCGTTGTCGTGGCAACTGCTAAAACCAGCAGACCGAGTCCGGCGGTAACCGCAAGAAGCGCCAGGATTGTCGGCTGAGCTTCACTCATTGCATGCAAACCCGCCACGGAGCCTGATGCCCAGCTCTTCTCCGATGCGGACAATGTCGCCACGCCCGATACGCTGACCATTGGCCACTATGTCGACCGGGCCGTCGATCGGCCATCCAAGTTCAAAAATATGCCCTTCGCCGGCACTTCTTAATTCCCCAAGAGAAATAGGCCAGCGGCCGCATTCAAAGACAAGCACGATCTCGACATCGTCGAGATCCTTAGTAAGCTCCAGTTGCGATCCGGGTTGTGTCATATGCGCACTCTCCAAAGGACACGGTCGCGGGCGGAAAGGCCCCCGCAAGATTAATTCATCGCCGTCAAGATCCGCCTCGGCGCACAACTGGCCGACAGCTAGGGTGATCTGGCCGCGGCCGAACGGCGCAATATCGGGCAACAATGCATCACCGACACATGCGCTTCGAAGAAGCGCCGCAGGAAGGCGAAGCGTGCCGACCTCTCCTGCAACAATGAGCGGGAGCTCTGGAGGCAGCCCGCCCAGCTGCCGCGGCAACTGGGCAAGCAGTTCGCCTAGCGCGCGAAACGCAGGCGGTACTAAGCCGTCAAGTGGCGTGAACAGGAATAGACGGCCCTTGCCCTTGACCGCGCCGAAAATGATGTCGAGTTCAAGATGAGGAGCCAGCATCGTGGCTTCGCATACCCGCACGAGTTGCACGTTCAGACGCGTCGTCTCCTCCAGTCGAGTGACAAGCGGCTCCAGAGCGAGTTCGAGAATTAGCGAAGCAGTTGGCTCGGAAGGGAAGGCCAAGCCGTTCTGCACTGTCGTGATGAACTCCTCTACGAGCGGGCGCGACAGTGACAAGATGACCGTTTCGGCTCCCACTCTCCAGACGCAGTCAAGCATCGGAATGGCAGCAGGTTCCTGCTGCCAGACAAGCCCTGCCGTTCGCACCGATAGCGGCACCTCGTTGATCCGGCTTTGAAACGGCGTGCGCGGCGCTGCTGTATCATTGAGCCACGAGACAACCGTGTGGGACAGTTTCAGAACTGGTTCGAACATGGCGGGTGTGACCGCAGCGCCTATCAAAGACTGCACGGTCGTGTCATTCGGACGACCTCTTGCGACCGTCGGATCCGGTTGCGCGGCATTTAGGCAAGCGACCCCCTCGCATATTTCAGCAGTATCTCATCGTCGGCCTCGATCTCGGCTGCGGCCTCCGAATGAGTCTCGACGGCGCGCCGCACGTCGTCCTCGATTTGTTGCCATTTGTCCCTTGCCGCCGAACATATGACCCATAGCTCCCTCGTCCTGGACGCCGCCATCTCAGCCTCCTCTTGAGCGATTTGGGTATCATCAAGCATCTGCCGTCTGGAATTGATCTCAGCGGCAAGTTGTTCAGTGTGAAGGCGGTGACGGTCGAGCGCTGCGCTAGACAAGTTGTCGAGTGACATCAGATGCTGATAGAGCGCTGCTTCTTTTCTTGAACAATGTTGCTGTATCATTGCAAGCTCCCTAGAGGCATTTTGTACGGCTGAGGCGGCCACATCGCGCTGGGCTTCCTTCTTGGACAGCTCGCCAAGGGCACGACGCTCTTGCATTTCCTTCAGAAGCCGTAACCTCGAAGACTGAATCCAGTTTACGCGGTCAGACGCGACATCCATGCGACCGTCTCCTCGAAATCTGACGCGTCATCTTCGCTCTGGCGCAGAAACTCCCTCAGTTCGTCGATTGACGCGACAGCCCGGTCAGTCAGGGGATCTCCACCTGGCTTGTATTCGCCAACATTGATCAAGAACTCGGTCTCGGCATAGCGCGACAGGAGCTCGCGGAAAATGGATGCTGCCTTGCGATGTGTCCCCGAAACGACTGCATCCATGACGCGGCTGCGACTCTGCAGCACATCAATAGCGGGGAAATGCGATCGCGCCGCAATAGCGCGTGAGAGGATGACATGGCCATCGAGAATACCACGCGATTCCTCGGCGATTGGATCACCCGTGCCATCACCCTCTACAAGCACCGTATAGAAGGCCGTGATTGAGCCCCGCTCACCCATGCCGGCGCGCTCGAGCAGGCCTGGCAGCATGCCAAAAACGGAAGGAGGAAAGCCCCGTCGCGTCGGCGGCTCACCCGCAGCAAGGCCTATTTCGCGCATAGCGCGGCAGAAGCGCGTCAGCGAATCCAGCATGAGAGCAACGCGTAGGCCTTGATCGCGGAAATATTCCGCGAGCGCAGTCGCCATTGGAGCGCATTGCGCACGCTCTACCGCCGAGCGGTCGGATGTTTCAACCACGACGACCGTACGGAGAAGGCCCTCTTCACCAAGATTCCTTTCGATGAATTCACGAACTTCCCGTCCACGTTCGCCTATGAGCGCCACTATGACGACGTCAGCGGCGGCACCCTTTACGATCTGTGACAACAGCGTCGACTTGCCACCACCTGGCTCGCCATAAATCCCGATCCGCTGGCCCTCGCCGCACGTCAGCAGACCATCGAGGACACGGACCCCAAGCGGGAATGGCCGCTCAATCATGCGCCTCGTCATCGGATTGGGGGCTCTGCCATGCAGGGGCCGAGTTTCGACGGTCTTGATTTCGCCTTTGCCGTCCAATGGGCGGCAACGACTGTCGATCACGCGACCGAGCAAATCGCCGCCGACGGGCACCTCACGCATTCGGCCAGTGGCCACGACCTCTGCGCGGCTGGATAGGCCCACCAAGTCCCCGATCGGTGTCAGCAATACACCATCACCCGACAGGCCGATCACCTCGGCCTCGAGCGACAGCCCGGTTCGCGGGTCCTCTAGGAGGCAAAGTTCCCCAATACGAGTGTCTGGCAAGACGGCATGAACCAGTGTGCCGATAGCCCGCGTGATCCGACCGCGCACCGCACGCGTGTCAATTCGCTTGGCCGCAGCCCTCAAAGACGAGATTGCTGGAACGAGAGCTCGAGTGTCGGCGTCAGCGTTATGTTCTGGGACGGGCTTTCTCATAGCTCGCCTTTCTCACAGAGCGTCCCGAAACCAAGGCGCAGCGCGCGCATCTGGGCGTCAAGTCCAAGGTCAACATTGCCGTACTCGCTCCACAGCACGCAGCGTTGCGGCGACAATGTCGGGTCGGGCTCGATCCGCACCCTTGGTCGACCATCCTGGCCGTCGCATCGAGCAAACTCTCGTGCAAGCATGTCGACTTGCATGGGAGAAACATGAAGGCAAACGTCGGCGCCGCTGTATTGACACTCTATGGCGTGACGAACAGCCCTCACCAATAGCTCGCCCGGATCGAAAGCGCCGATAAGATCGCTCAATATTTCCATCACGAGCTGCGGCAATTCCTGCTCCAGAGCCGCCTTTCGTCGCGCGATTTCGGAGATTGTCTCCGCAATCAACCCTGCCATCTCCTCGGTGCCTGCATTCGAGCCCTCCATGTGGCCGCGCGCCCACGCCCGCTGGTAAACCGCGCGTGCCCAGTTTCGAACGCGCTGCCGATGCCGTTCTGCCGCGGCAAGGGCTTGCGCGGCGCTGTGCCAGGTTTCGAGCTCGCTCGCGGGTATCAGTGGTCCGACTGGACGCATCTGCGGCGCTATTGGCCCCTCGGAAAGTTCGACTGTCATTTCACCGGGGTCTCTGTCTCAAAATGAGCTACTACAAGTGAAAGCAATTGGCCGGCGGCGGTCCAATGCTCATGTGCTGGAGTCTCCGCGGCAGTCCCCTCGGGCAATCGAAGAAGCACGCGGTTACGCTCGGTCGCTGAACTGTCCTGGAGCCAAGCTCCAAGACATGCGTGTCCATCGTATTCGATTTGCTGAGCGAGTTTTTCTGGGTCCGAGATCAGTCTTTTGTCAACAGCATGCAGCAGGTGTCGGATTCCGAATGCGTGTGCATCCACGCCGATGCGTTTAACAAGGATGGCAAGCTCAGGCTGAGAGACAAACGCGACCAGCGAACGGGCATGCCAGATACTACCAGCAAGAAGGGCCGCTCGATATGGATCATGCCCGCGTAGAAGGTCCGGCCTGCAGCCGATGTGGTTCAGATCCACGTCATCGTTGCCCAGCAATTCTGCCAGCCTTGGATGCAGTCTGGAACACTTCTGCAACTTCACTAACGTTTCGGCCGATAACGCTGGATCAAGACGCGCCGCAAGACGGGTTGGATGGGCCGAAGCCGCAAGCTCGCTCGCGCCCGGAAAGTGCGGACCATCAGGTCGGGCGGTCTGTATAGGCATTGGCAATGAGATGTCACCCACGTCCAATTGCAGGCATTCTTTTGCGAATGGCCTCGACAGCAGAAGCATCCCGGCGCCCCTCGACCTTGGAAACGCCGGTTGATTGCTTGCGCCGACGCGTAACAACGCCGATCAAGAGATAACAGGCCACGGCGAATACGGCTGCGGCAAAACCTGTTACGGTCGCCAGAAGTGGCGCAGGAAGAGGTAGTGATGCTTGTGGCAAAACAGCAGTCGGATCGGGCCGTTGCTCGTGTGCGGACCGTTCTACCGGCACCAAAACCACTTCCACCTTATCGTAGGACAGGCCTTCGATGCTGTCGGCTACAAGCATCTTTATCTTTGGCAGCAGAGCCGCGACATTTGTTTTTGCGTCGTGCCTGATAAACACCGAGGCCGAGGATGGCGTGGCACCGGCTCGCACAAGGTCGTTATGCGGCAGCACGACGTGAACACGTACAGAAAAAACGCCATCGATATCGCTGATCGTCCGCGACAACTCTTCGCTCAGGGCATACACGTAACGGGCACGCTCTTCGGTCGGCGAGGCAATCAGGCCTGATCCTTGGAATATCTCACCGAGGTTCTTGAAGGATTGGCGCGGCAGCCCCTTGGCGTTCAGAAGGTTGATTGAGAAGGCGAGCAGCTTTTCGTCAACCTGGATCGTGCTGGTTCCATCCTTGGCGACCACCCGGATCGCGGCGACCCCGTTGTCTTCAAGAAGTGCGAGCATTTCATTTGCCTCACGCTCTTGCAATTGCGTGTAGAGGTCGGCTTTGCAAGCAGTGAGGGCGACGAGAACTGGCAGCATGACAAGTCTAACCGACCGCCACCCTGACAGGCCACGCATGATTTCGCCCTCGGCCAAGCCAATCATGCGCGCGGTTCAGCCTTCCTTCAAAAGTTTATTCACGGATGATGTGACGCCGCTGACGCCTTTGGAGATAAGCGCCACCTGGGTGACGCCGTTGTAAACATCCCGAAGACCAGCCATCATCGTTTCGAAGTCTTGCCCTTGTTGGGGAATGCCCGAGATTCCGGTTCCCGCCTCACCTGGAACGGGAAGCTTCTGCGCCGGTCCCGGTAGAGCGCCCTTCGAAAGGGCTATGTCATGGTCGAGCGCGGGGAAGGAAACAGTGTTGTGTGGATATAGGGAGGAAATCGTCTGCAACACGCGATCGCCCATGCCGCTCGTCGGCGCAGCCGCGCGCTGAACATCCATCGCCGCAGCAACTGGCGCCGCACTCGCTGGCCCCGCGGCGGCATCGTTTTTCAGCGAGTCGGCTGCATGCCCTAAGGCGCGCTCAAACTGGGCCTGCTCGACAATCGACGGTGATCCGACCCTGGGGAGGCCAGCCGTTAGAGTGGCAGAGATCGACGTGACAGGCATCATCATGTAAGGACTCGGTTGCTCTCTCTGACCGGGCGAGCCCCGCCCATTCATCACCCGGTGTCGGCGCAACACTCCTAGGGGGGCAAGCTGACAACAAGCTGACTAACGGCGGCGTCATTTCGACAATCTAAAATCTCTTCGGCAATTTAGTCACTTGTGATGATTTCAGCGTTTGGTTTATCAGTGCGACATGCCGAGAACGCTTATCCAACCCGTCACCCTGCATGTTTTGAGACTTCTTTGTGCCGGGTTTTTTCTGTCCACCGGGATTCACCCGGCGCATGCAGTCCCGCTGTCCCTTCCGGCGACACCCTATAGATACACGGTTCTGGATCAGGAGCTCGCTGCAGCGTTGCAGGAATTCGGCAACAACCTGAATATCAGGGTCAACATCAGTCCTGCGGTGAAGGGGCGAATTCGCGGACGTATGCCTGATTTGCCACCGCGCGCGTTCCTCGACCGCTTGACGAACCTTTACGGTCTACAATGGTACTATGACGGCCTTGTGCTCTATGTGTCTGCTGCACAAGAATCGCAAACTCGAATGCTTTTGATGACGTCGATTCGCTTCGATGCGTTCAAGGGGGCTCTCGACAAGCTTGATATCTCCGACGAGCGCTATGTGGTCAAACCCGTGCCAGGCAATGGCCTCGTCTTCGTTTCCGGTCCACCGCGCTTCGTCGCACTCGTGGAGCAGACCTTTAACGGCTTGGTGGCGCAGGCGCAGGCGCAGACTCACATAGCGGCAACGCCAAAGGAATCAGTGCTGATCTTGTTTCGCGGCTCCTCCACTACGGTCGTTCGCGACGGACGACCGGATGCTTCTTATTCTTCTGACATCCCACAACAGGATAGCGTTGGCGGGAAGCCTGAGCTGGGCAAGAAATGAACATTGAGGATTTCCCGCAGCTCTGAAGAACATGACTGCGGCTACCCCTTTGTGAACTCTTCGCAAACTCGTCAGTTTCTCGAAAGCTAATCCGCTCATGATGAGTCCCGGCAGCTCTCGCGGTGACTCCGGCCATTGTGTTGGACCGAACCTTGGAGCCGGCCCGGAACACAGCAATTGAAGGCAGGGCAGGCGCATTCGTGACCTGCCGACGCTTGGAATTGTCGAATTTTGTGAAACGCAAGGGATCTTCTGTCGGGGTCTCTTGTGGGGATTTCAACGTCACGTCTGAGGATGCATAATGTCGGCCAGTAATCTTTCAACTTTCTACCGCTCAAATTCGCTACAGTCCGCAAGGGGTTGGCCGGGCCTGAAAGTTTCCCATTTTGCGACCCAGCATCAGCAAAGTGCATCGTGCTTCGAAGCGATGCTGTCCACTTGTGTGCTGGCAGACAAGCCCGGCTCTTTCGCGCAAGGGGATCTGCCAGCGTCGAATCTTGATTCGACAATGGATAAATTGCGGCAGGACCCTTTGGGCCATCTGGCACCGGATGTCTTGACATTGAATGGCTTGGAGCAACACCCACTGGATCTGCTGCCGCCAAATATGAGGGCGGCTCTCAAGGAGGACCAATCGCAACGCTCCAAGGCGACTGAAGCCCAACATCTGCTCGGCGTCACTCCGAAGATCGAGCCGGCTCCCAGGCCGAGCCCCGGAATCACGTGGAACGGTGGGTCGCTGACCACGGCTGAGTTGCAGATTGTTGCGGTACTCAACCGTCACAAGGACCAATGCCCGCTTACTTGGAAGTCGTTGACCGACAAAGCCAATGATCCCTCTACGCCACCGGATCTGAAAGCGGCGATCCAGGGACTGCAGCAGGATTCGGGACTTTTTTATGCGATTGGCTCGCAGGGCGACGGCCGCTGTGGAGGCAAGATCAACGCCAAGGACTTGGCCGGATTTTCAAACCACCACCCACAAGTTGCTGCATTTCAGGAAGCCCAAGCGCGAAGCTACGAGCAGAACTACATACCATCCGACGGCAGCGGAGGTTTGCAGCCTTCGGTCATGACCTTGAGCGATGCCTTGCGGGAGTTTTACCGGTACTCCGAAAATCTGTCCAAGGACCTGAGTCTGGATGAGTTCAAGAAAATGGTCGGCGGCGAATCGAAAAACGGCAAATTTCCGCCCCAGGTCATTGCGGCGGCGCAATATTTCCTCGATCACCCCGATGCTTGGAACCAGTTGTGCGGTGGCTCGAAAGGGAAGATGCACAAAGAGGATTTCCTGCAAGTCGCCTCATCGTCGATGAGCCTCACGCAAACTGAGCTGAATACGGTCGAGATGATCAAGGACCATCAGGACACGTTCTTTGGAAGCGGTGTTCTGACTCGCGACAAACTGGCGAAAATGAAAGACGACAAGAGCCTTGATCCGAAAGTGCGGGAAGCAGCCTCTCAGCTCCTTTCAGATCCTCTTCTGTTTGGCCTCCTGAACAATTCGATCACGGGCTATAAGACCCATCATAAATTCTTCGACTTTGGCGGCGGGCATACGGTTGATTCCGGCAATATCAGCAAAAAAGACTTTGCCCATTTTTGCACAAACATGTCGTCTGCGAACCGCAACGTTCAGCAGCCAATCACCCACGGCGCCCAAACCGCAGAAGAGCAGAATGCCGTCGCGGACATGAAGATGGGCCTGATGGACCAGCCTGACATTAAGTCAGCCAAAAAGAACGGCGGGGCCGTCATGCACGTCGTCGACTCCGTGCTCAAAATCGAGACGAAAGTGCTCGACTTGGCGGCAACGGCGGTGGGACTGCTCAGCTTCATTCCGGGCCTCGGACAAGTAGCCGATCTTGCCTCGATGGTTCTCGAGGCTGAGTCGCAAGCAGCCAATCTCCTGCGTACGGCCATTAACGGAGGCGATATGAAGCGAGCGCTGGAGGAAGCTGGCCTCAATATGGCCGCGCAGGCGATCGGCCTTATCGCAGGCCCCGAGGTCAAGCTGGCCATTCGAAATGGGCTCGTAAAGCACCTGATGGAAGAGGCCTTGGCGGCAGGCATTGATCTTTCGGTCTCGACGGCGCAGGACTACGCAGAAGGCTATGTGAATAACCTCAAAGCGCGCCTTGCAGGCGGCCCTGAGCAAAGCCTAGGCCTTCCGAGCATGCCATCATTCCAGAGTGTGGCAAGCAATGTGCCCTTCGTCGGCATTGCCTTATCCTAGCCGTCGCCTTGCGCGGAAGCTTTGGCTCGCGCGCTGACATAAGGGTCATTGTGGCACAAGCAGGGGTTCATCCGCATCAACGCAGCGGTGTTCCTGACGCCATCTGGATCGGACTGTGAGGGGGATGTCCGAAGTCTGTGAAGGCTTCGGTATATGACGACTTCAGAGTTACGCTGAGCCCAGCCATCTCGAGCCGGTGCGCCGGGTCGAGGTTTTCACGGGCGCCGGCCGGCAGCGGGAATGGTCTCCGGAAGGCACGGCGCGGATGGTGGCGGAGCGGCGCAGCCGAAGGAACGGCTGTCGCGCGCCCAGGGCGGCCTCCCGAACAGCAGACGATGATCTCCTGCCTTGGGCCTATATCCTTGTGCCCACGCTCAAGGCAGTCGGCTGAAAACAGCGCTGATTTAAAACAGCATTATCCTGCACTGCACCCTCGATCCTTGCGCTCACCGATCGCTCGTCGACACGCACGCGGTCAAGTCGTTATCGGCGCTATGCCGATGGGCTTCGAGAGCAAGGTGGACGCTGAGCGGTGCGTCAGCCTCAGGGCGCGGCTGGCCAGCTTTGGGTCTCACGCTCTATGACGGCAACACCCGGCTGATCAACTTGGCCTGTTCGCGGGCTCCCGGCAGCGGCGCGGAAGCCACGGTCCGCCTTCCTCGGCTTCAGGCCAAAGATACCGCAGCATGCTCCAGAGCTATGTCTGCCGCCTCCGCCCCATCGTCGCTGGTCATGTGGAAAGGACAAGCAGGCTACGCACCCCATAATCCCGTCGGGCAGGATTCGACAGTCGACGGCGAGACATTCGCCAAACCTCACCCTTGATTCTCAGCAACGTTAAAAAAAATTCACATAATGTTCGTGAGTGTAGTCTCCTGTCAGGTGGTACATTAGCCCCAATATCTGGCGTCTTAGTCGTAGAAAGGACTGTGATCCATCTTCCATTAGCATCCATACCAGCGGATTTACAGCAAATGACGAGAGAGGTCTCATGCGGATTGATGGGGATAGAAGGGCTAGCGGCTTGCTGCATCCCGTCCGGGTTGATGCCAACCAATGTTGACACTGGTAAATCGCCTAAGGACGGCAGCGCATCTTGATCGCCTTCGAATCCTGGGCCTTTGCGCGCATGCGGATCTAACCG
Organism: Mesorhizobium sp. M8A.F.Ca.ET.021.01.1.1; assembly: GCF_003998025.1. Lineage (NCBI taxonomy): Bacteria > Pseudomonadati > Pseudomonadota > Alphaproteobacteria > Hyphomicrobiales > Phyllobacteriaceae > Mesorhizobium > Mesorhizobium sp. M8A.F.Ca.ET.021.01.1.1. Next base: position 39,259 of record NZ_RZSJ01000001.1, on the reverse strand, counting down.
TCGGCGAGCTGGCCGATATTACCAGTCTGCCTCGCGAGCAGGTTCGACGCCACGTTCGGCGGCTGGGCAGAGCCAACTTTCTTTGCTGCAACGAACAACGTCCGCAGTCTTCGTACCATATGCAAGCAGGAGGCAAGGATGGCGGGCTGGCTCAATTGGTGGTCGATCTCCTGCCCCACGATGATGGCCATCATAAAAGAGACCTACAACGCCTGGAAGCAATACAAGACGCGCGGTTGAAGGGACCGCCTGCTTGATCGTGAAATAGATCAGTCCAAATGGAGCGCGACTACCATGGATAACTCCGCCGGCGGCGCCATCGCGCAGCCCGACACTTACGGGCGGCCTCACTTAGCCGCCGTCGACTCCCGCGTTCACGAACTGCTTCTAAGACAGGAGCGTCAGGAGCGGACAACTCTCAAACTGATCGCCTCCGAGAACTTTGCCTCCTCGGCGGTGTTGGAAGCGACCGGGTCGATTTTCACCAACAAGTATGCCGAGGGATACCCCGGTGCGCGCTACTACGCCGGAAACGAGATCGTCGATGAGCTTGAGACCCTCGCGATCGAGCGCCTGAAAGCGCTATTTGGCAGTGAACACGCCAACGTCCAGCCTTATTCAGGCTCGCCAGCCAACCAGGCTGTCTATCGCGCGCTTTTGAGCCCCCGTGACAAAGTCATGGGCTTGCCTTTACCCGAAGGCGGCCATCTGACTCACGGTTGGTCCGTCAATTTTTCCGGCAGCGATTATCAGCGCGTCCCGTACAGGCTGCACGAAAAGACACAGCAAATTGACTATGACCACTTGCGCGAGACCGCCAAGCGGGAACGCCCGAAGCTAATTTGGGTCGGCGGAACTGCTTATCCGCGTATTTTTGACTACGCGGCAATGGCCGAAATTGCTTCGGAGGTGAACTCGTATCTGGTGGCTGACATCGCCCACATCTGCGGCCTGGTTGTCGCAGGAGTGCATCCGAACCCCGTGTCCCATTGCGATGTGGTCACCAGCACCTCTCACAAGTCGATCCGCGGTCCCCGGGGTGGCTTCATTTTATCAAGGAATGAAGACCGTTATCAGCCCCTCCATCATCCGAAGAGCAAACACAATCTGCGCCGTGTTCCCTCTTCTGCAAGGCGGACCGCATATGAATACTATCGCCGCGCTTGCCGTCGCTTTGCAGGAAGCAGCGAACTCGTCCTTTCGTGTCTACGGTCAGCAGATCGTCCACAACGCCAAGGCTCTGGCCCAGGCGCTTCTGGAGCGAGGTTATGAACTCGTCACTGGGGGCACTGACAATCACATGCTGATCCTTGATCTTCGGGACCGGCCGCTGTCAGGCAAAGCCTATGCGGAGCGCTTATCGCGTGCAGGCATCATTGCGAATTTCAATATGGTCCCGGGCGACCGGCGGCATCCGGCGCTGACAAGCGGCATCCGCTTAGGGACACCAGCGGTGACGTCCATGGGCATGCGCGAAACGGAGATGGTGCAGATCGCCGCTTTCATCGACTCGGTCTGCCGCCAGCCCGATGACCAGGAAGTTCATGCGAGCGTACGAAGAGACGTTGCCGACTTCTGCACTGCGTTCGATGTTCCCGGCATCCGCGACCGATAAGCCACCCCAATCCAGAAACTCCTCACTAACTCCAGCACTTGAAGCGAGGGCATTTTTATGACCAGGCAGTTCGTGTTCTCTTCCGAATCCGTCGGCGCGGGACACCCCGACAAGATGGCAGACAACATCTCCGATGCCATTCTCGATGCGGTCCTGCGCACCGATCCGAAGGCGCGCGTCGCCTGTGAAGTGTTGGTGAAGACGGGGATGGTCGTTGTGGCTGGCGAGATCACCAGCCATGCCCACATCGATTACAGCCAAGTCGCCCGCGATACGATACTCGATATTGGCTACGACGATGATGCGATTGGCTTTGATGGTCGACGTTGCGCCGTCGTTCTGGCCCTCACCGAGCAGTCGCCCGACATAAGCCAGGGCGTTGATGAAGGACGAGGGCAGGATCTCGGGCAAGGGGCAGGGGATCAGGGCATCATGTTTGGATTCGCATGCAACGAGACGGATACATTGATGCCCCTGCCGATCCAACTCGCTCACCATTTGACGAAAAGACAGGCCGAGGTCCGGAACGCGGGACAGCTTGGCTGGCTGCGTCCGGACGTGAAATCTCAAGTGTCGGTACGCTACGAAGGGCTCCGCCCGGTGGCGCTGGATACCATAGTCCTGTCAACGCAGCATGACGAAGCGGTCTCACAAGCCACGGTCCGCGAAGGCGTCATTGAGGAGATCATAAAACCGGTCCTGCCGGCCCACCTGGATACTTCGGGGATCAGATTTCTGGTCAACCCAACAGGGCGGTTCGTGGTCGGTGGGCCTGCCGGCGACTGCGGCCTCACAGGACGGAAGATCATCGTCGATTCCTACGGTGGGACCGGGCGTCACGGCGGCGGTGCCTTTTCGGGCAAGGACCCATCCAAGGTTGACCGCTCGGCGGCCTATGCCGCCCGGTATGTCGCGAAGAACATCGTTGCCAGCGGCCTTGCAGAGGTCTGCGAGGTTCAGCTTGCCTACGCGATCGGCGTGGCCAGTCCGGTTTCTGTCATGGTCAATACCTTCGGAACCGCAAGGATCGAGGAAAAAAGGATCGAGCGCCTTGTTCTCGAGGTTTTCAATCTCCGACCGAAAGGCATCATCAAGATGCTTGATCTCTTACGGCCGATATACCGCAAGACGGCGACATACGGACACTTCGGGCGTGAAGAGCCTGAGTTCACTTGGGAGAAGACGGACAAAGCTGACGATTTGCTGCGTGAAGCCGGACCGGCAGCTGCGTGAGGGCGGCTGGATCAAGCGCATGCGGCAACCCATTTCAACTCGCGAGACCACGCCCGGCCGGCGTGGCAAGAAGCCGGCTCGGGTTTTGGCGGAGATTTTGATGCCGGATTATGACGTGCTTTGCATCGGCAATGCCATTGTCGACATCATCGCCCAGTGCGACGAGGAATTCCTCGAGACCAACGGCATCATCAAGGGCGCGATGAACCTCATCGACACACAACGCGCCGAACTGCTCTACAGCCGCATGGGTCCGGCGATCGAAGCGTCCGGCGGCAGCGCCGGCAACACGGCGGCCGGCGTCGCCAGCTTTGGCGGCCGCGCGGCCTTCTTCGGCAAGGTCTCCAACGATGCGCTGGGCGAAATCTACGCCCACGACATCCATGCGCAGGGCGTCGCCTTCGGCACCACGCCGCTCAAGGGTGAGCCGCCGACGGCGCGCTCGATGATCTTCGTCACGCCCGACGGCGAGCGCTCGATGAACACCTATCTCGGCGCCTGCGTCGAGCTTGGCCCTGAGGATGTCGAAGCCGACAAGGCGTCCGGCGCCAAGGTCACCTATTTCGAAGGCTATCTGTGGGACCCGCCGCGCGCCAAGGAGGCAATCCGCCAGACGGCGAAGCTGGCGCACGCGGCAGGCCGAGAAGTGTCGATGACGCTATCGGATTCGTTCTGCGTCGACCGCTACCGCGACGAATTCCTCGACCTGATGCGCTCGGGCACGGTCGACATCGTCTTTGCCAACAGCCACGAGATCAAGTCGCTCTACCAGACATCGTCGTTCGACGAGGCGCTGGCCCAGATCCGCAAGGATTGCCGGATCGCCGCCGTCACCCGCTCGGAAAAAGGCTCGGTGATCGTGCGCGGCGACGAGACCGTGGTGATCAAGGCGACCGCCATCAAGGAACTGGTCGACACGACGGGCGCCGGCGATCTCTATGCCGCCGGCTTCCTGCATGGCTACACGCAAGGCCGCGACCTGCAGACTTGCGGCGACCTTGGCTCACTGGCAGCCGGATTGGTGATCCAGCAGATCGGCCCCAGGCCCCGTCAGAATTTGCGCCGCGAGGCCGAGCAGGCGGGGCTGACCATTCCGGACGTTCAAACGAGTTAGTGGCCTACCTTCCCGTTGTGCAGGCTATCTCGCCAGAAGCGCAATCACGGAATAGGGAAATCCTGATGTCGAACATGATGAAGGCGCTTGTGAAGGCCAAGGCCGAACCGGGCATCTGGATGGAAGAGGTGCCGGTGCCGGAAATCGGCCCCAACGACGTGCTGATCAAGATCAAGAAGACGGCGATCTGCGGCACCGACGTGCACATCTACAATTGGGACCAGTGGGCGCAGAAGACGGTGCCGGTGCCGATGGTGACGGGCCATGAATTCGTCGGCACCGTTGCCGATTTCGGCGCAGCGGTCACCGAATACAAGGTCGGCCAGCGTGTATTGGGCGAAGGCCACATCGTCTGCGGCCATTGCCGCAACTGTCGCGCCGGGCGAGGGCATCTGTGCCGCAACACACTCGGCGTCGGCGTCAACCGTCCAGGCGCCTTCGGCGAGTATCTGGCGATCCCGCAGCACAATGTCGTGCCGATCCCCGACGATGTGCCGGATGAGATTGCCGCGATCTTCGATCCCTTGGGCAATGCCGTCCACACCGCATTGTCCTTCGATCTGGTCGGCGAGGACGTGCTGGTGACTGGCGCCGGGCCGATCGGCATCATGGGCGCGCTCGTCGCCCAATGCGTCGGCGCGCGCAAAGTGGTCATCACTGACATCAACCCGGTGCGGCTGGCGCTAGCCAAGAAACTCGGCGTCCAGCATGTCGTCGACGCCTCGAAGGAGAAGCTGCGCGACGTCATGCCGGTGCTCGGCATGACCGAGGGGTTCGACGTCGGGCTCGAAATGTCAGGCGCCGCCCCCGCTTTCCGCGACATGATCGACACCATGAACAATGGCGGCAAGATCGCCATTCTGGGCATCGCGCCGACCGGCTTCGAGATCGACTGGAACAAGGTCATCTTCAAGATGCTGCATCTCAAAGGCATCTACGGCCGCGAGATGTTCGAAACCTGGTACAAGATGATCGCGCTTGTGCAGGGTCCGCTGGATGTCTCCGGCCTGATCACCCACCGCATCGGCATCGACGATTTTCAGATCGGTTTCGATGCGATGAAGAGCGGCAGTTCCGGCAAGGTGGTGATGGACTGGTAGGGATTGCCTTGGCCGCTATTCAGGAAAAGCTGACGACAGCACCTCTGGTCCGCCGGACATTTTCCAACTAGGGGAACATGGCTGGGTGGAGAGCTATGGCTCCGCTACGTGCGCTCGCTAATCATACACGGCGACGTATCGCGGCCCACCCGGTGACGGTCGATGGGGCAATTCGCTTCAGTCGATGACGGAAACCCGGTGAACCGATGCTGAGGCCCCGACGCGATCGTCTATTTCCTATGATCTGCGATTGAGGTCGAGGTGTTGCCGCTTTCAGCGGGTAAAATGCGATAGACGACTTCCGGTACCCTTCCGGTCAGCGAAAAGGAAGGCAACGAGCCGCATTGCCTCAAGCAAAATGTTACCAATAGTGTCCTGTTCCAAAGGGGATGGACAGGTCGTGCCATTCCGGTTCGGGGGAAGGATGGCGCGGCTCAGCATGGCGACACGGTGAAGCGGCGATCGTGGAGCTTTATTGCGGCGTTGACAAGCGGCGCATTCTGGATGAGTTCGAGGCGGTAACCGGCTATTATTCGCAAGCGCGCGATCCGTCTTATGAACCGTCGTGAGCAGAGGCCGTCTGCGGGCAAGAGCCGCAGCCGCTGTTACGGCAGCGATGTCCGCGACGCGCTCATCGTGTTGTGGGAGGATTCGGAGCGGCTGGGTCCGCATCGACGCTCGCGGCGGCCAGCGCCGCCGGGCAGGAATGAGTTCGCAGTTCGCCGCTCGGTGCCAGCCCGCACCTTCGGCGATTGGAAAGATCCGCCGCCCGGCTTTGTTGAGCGCATTCGGGCACGTCTTCGTCAGGGAGCTTCGTGCAGACGATGGTGCTGACCGGATTGCCGCCGGCTGGACCGATTGCATTCCGCTCCGCACGCGCGACAGCGGCAATGTGATCATGGCGATCAAGCAGGCCCGCTCCCGGTTTCGCTGACCCTGTGCTGCTGTTTGCCGGCATCCGCCCGCACAGGAAGAGCTTGTAAAAGCGGTCGGTGCGGAAATCGAGGAGCCGTTGGTCGTCGATCTTCAGCCTGAACGCGGTCGTTTGCTGGTGCCGCAAATCGGCTGTTGCATGTACATCCCTGTCAGACGTCAGTTTTCCTCGCCTATTTTGGTGTCGAGCGCGAAGTGCTCCAACCAGATTGCAAGGCTTTTTGGAAATGAGAGCGGCTTTGCGCAGGGCGCTCCGTTGTTGAGCATTCAAGCTACCAAGCCAATGACGCGCAGGTTCCACCAGGCTCGCCAGCCTTGAAGGACAGCGAAAAAAGCAGAGCACGACAGACACAACAGTGCATCAGGACGCCGCAGTCGTTGAAGATGGTGCGCTGCATCCATACCGTGGATGCATTCGATCCAAATAATCGATTTGTTCAATCAGTTTCTCGAAAGCTAACCCTACCCTCTGTGGGAATCGGGCTCTGAGCCGCGACGCTGCCTTGCGAGCGCAGGGGCTGCACGTAGGAGAGATGATGCAACGAGAAATCGCACGCGGGTTGCTGGCCTCGTGGGTTCGCCGACCGGCGTATTTGAGCCCGTCAGTTGGTCCTCACCCGCGCCTATTGCCACCGAGCGACTTGCATGTCCCTCCGACTCGGACCAGTTCCGAGAGCTGCGACGAGTTGCGCGCCGTGTGCTCCGATCAGATGGCCGCCGGTGACGCGTTCGATGGGCCGTCCCTCTTCGAGAGGAGATGAAATGCGAACGCTGCTCGTGGATCATCATGCGGATCTTGCGCGCGCCATGCGACTTGCGCTCGGGGATGGCGGCTTCGTCGTTGATGTCGTTGGTACTCTGGAACTGGCTTCGAGTGCATTTTCTTGCGCCAGCTATGAAATTCTCCTGCTGGAATTGGCTCTGCCAGATGGCGATGGCTTGGGTTGGCTGAGGCAGTTGAGGACCCACGGGCATTCAGTTCCTGCCGTCATTATGAGCAGCCTTAACGATCTCGATAAGCGAATTGCGATCTTCAACGGTGGTGCGGACGACTTTCTGCTCAAACCCATCTCTACCGATGAGCTTATTGCCAGAATGAGAGCCATTCTGCGCCGGGCGACACAGATGACCGACCTGAGGCTCGTATTTGGCAATCTCGACTTTGATCCGGTCGCCCGCCAGGTTTTCGTTGATGGGCACCCAATGATGATCGCACGTCGCGAACTCTGTATTCTAGAGCACCTGCTTAACCGGGCAGGCCGCATCGTGCCCCGTGCGCAATTGGAAGATCACCTCTATTCATTCAACGACGACGTGTCTGCCAACGCGCTTGAAGTCGGAATTTATCGTTTACGGGGACATCTGACCAGATCAGGTGCAACGCCACGGATCAAGACCATCCGAGGCATTGGTTACATCCTAGAATTGACTGACGCCTCGTCCGCATAGTTTGTCGAATCGAAAGAAGATCTATTTTGCTGATCCTTCAACATCCTTGCCATGCGCTCAATTGGCGGGCGATCGCCAACAAGGTTACAAGACCTGCAGTTCCCCGTTACCTGGGCCATCTCCTCTGCGCGCTTATTGTGACTTTCCCACTTGGTGTCGCGGCGCAAAACAAGCAGGACAAAGGCCCGCCGCATGCGGCTTCGAATAGCATCAACGCCACGCTGACCCTTTCCTCTTCGCTCGGGGAGACCGTTCATCTGCCCGCGCCAGCCACGACCATCTTTGTTGCTGACCCCACGATCGCGGATTTTCAGGCGCCATCGAGCAAAACAATCTTCGTCTTTGGCAAGAAATCGGGGCGGACCAGCCTATTCGCCTTGGATGGCAATGGCGAGCCTCTCGCCGAATTGCGTATCGTTGTCACGCAACCGATCGGGGATTTACGCGCCATGTTGCGGGAGCAGGTCGGCGACTATCCCATCCGCGTCAACTATACGCCGCGCGGCGCAATCCTTAGCGGGACGGCGCCCGACGCAGAGGTCGCCGACACCGCAAAAAGAGTCACTGAGCAATATCTGGGCGACGGAGCGCAAGTCGTCAACAACATCAAGGTCGCTGGATCCCTGCAAGTTAACCTCAGCGTGCGCGTAGCCGAAGTCTCACGCAGCGCCATGAAGTCACTCGGCGTCAACTTGTCCGCCTTCGGTCAAATCGGCAATTTCAAAGTGGGCGTTCTAAGCGGAAGCGCTGCAAGCGCTGGGTCTGGTTCAACCCAGGGTGGCGGTACAGCAGAAATCGGATTCGACAACGGTGCCGTCAACGTCAGCGCGGTTCTCGACGCGCTCGCCAAGGAGCATATAGCTTCCGTCCTGGCTGAGCCGAACCTCACCGCTATGTCGGGTGAAAAGGCCAGCTTTCTCGCGGGCGGCGAATTTCCCATTCCTGTCCTGCAGGAAAACAGGCAGGTATCGGTTGAATTCCGTCACTTCGGCGTCAGTCTGGAATTTGTGCCGACAGTTCTCAGCAACAATCAAATCAACATTCACGTAACGCCCGAAGTCAGTGAACTGTCGACGCAAGGTGCCGTGCAAATCAACGGAATTTCCGTGCCGGCAGTTTCCACGCGCCGAGCCGATACGGTCGTCGAACTCGCCAGCGGCCAGAGCTTCGCAATCGGCGGTCTAATCAGGCGGAACGTCAACAATGATGTCAGGGCCTTTCCCTGGCTCGGAGAACTGCCGATCCTGGGACCGCTTTTTCGCTCGACCTCGTTTCAAAAAGAGGAGTCAGAACTGGTCATTCTAGTTACGCCTTACATTGTAAGACCAGGCTCCAACCCAAACCAGATGAGCGCACCGACCGAGCGGGCGGCACCGGCTTTGAACGGAGGGGGCGCTCCGACGAATTCCGTGACAAGTCCCCCGCGAGACCGCGCTGCTATCCGTGCGGGCGCGCCAAGCGCCCAGGGCGGTCTCGGCTTCATCATCGAATAGTGTCATCCAAAGATGTTGCGTTTTATAATCCTCTTTGTCGCTCTGGCACCAAGCGTAAGTGGCTGCACAAGCACTACGCCAGTTGATGTCGAACCATCGGCACCAATGCTTGTCCGAGAGGAGACCACCGTCCTGACGTTGCAAAGCCTGCGCGCTTCCGAACGGCAGCGTTTGCGTGTTTTCCTAGACAAGGCCAGTCGCGGCCGGTTCGATGCCATCCACCTCCTCATCAGCGGTTCGCCCCAGCTCAGCGCAGGGGTAGCCCATCAGGCCAGGCAGTTGGCAATCGAAGAAGACAACATTCAATTGCGCGATCAACACGACGCCGGCTCAGTGCGAATTGAGGCGATTGTCTATCACGCCCGTCCGCCGGTCTGTCCCTCATATGGTGCCTTACCCAATGAAGAATCCTTCAAACAGCCGCTTGGTTGTTCGACAGGACATAACCTGGCCGTGATGGTCAACGATCCGCGCGATCTGCTCGACAATCAGGCCGTCAAGGCCGGCGATGGCGATCGTGCTTCTGTACCAGTTGCAACTTACAGAACATTCGGGACGGATAAAGGTGGCTGATACCGCCCTTATCTCGGCAGCACTCCTACCGGAGATTGAAAGCTTCCAATCGCGTCCTGATCTAAAATAAAAGGAACCGCTGGATGCAATATAGGCGCTATATCGAGGGCCTTAGGGCCGTTGCTGTACTTCCGGTCGTACTCTTTCATTTCGGAATTTCGGCGATCCCGGGTGGCTTTAGCGGGGTCGATATCTTCTTCGTCATCTCCGGCTACCTAACCAGCGGAAGCCTCCTGGATGACCTTGAACGCGGCCAATTTTCCATCGTCAACTTCTACTGGCGCCGTGCCCGGCGCATTCTGCCGGCGCTCGTCTTTGTGATGCTTCTCACCTGCATTGCAGCATTGTTCATTCTTCTGCCACCGGATCTGCGCGGATTCAGTCTTAGCATCATAGCTACCTCGACCTTCTGGTCGAACGTTTTCTTCTGGAAAACGTCAAGTTACTTCTCTATCGATGCCGCGCTTCTACCACTGTTGCACACTTGGCCGCTTTCCGTAGCGGAGCAGTACTACATCTTCGCACCAATCCTGATGTTCCTAATCTATCGCTACATCGGGAAGCGCTGGCTGACGACACTTCTTCCGATAATTCTCTGCAGCTTCGTAGTGGCGGTGATGGCGACATCGCTGGCACCCACCGCCGGATTCTATCTGCTGCCGACCCGAATCTGGGAACTCATGTTGGGCGCCCTGCTCATGCTCAAATGCCCCTCGCCGCTGGGCAACCGATTCCTGATGGAGTCGGTGGGGGTGGCCGGATTTGGCCTTCTCGCCATCGGGTTCTTCGCGATTTCGGCGAGTGATCCGTTCCCAGGCTACAACGCCTTGTATCCATGCATCGGAACGGCCCTTCTGATCTATGTTGGCCAAAATACCCCCTCGACGGTCGCCACCCGCATGCTCGAAGTCCGGCCGCTGGTCTGGATTGGGCTCATCTCGTATTCGTTGTATCTTGTTCACTGGCCTCTCAATGCGTTCGCGCACTATCTTTCGTTCCAAAAACTCGATCCGTTGATGACCGGTGCGATGTTGGTGGCAAGCCTCGCATTGGCTGCATTCTCCTGGAAGTTTGTAGAGCAGCCGTTTCGACAGAAGAGGGCCTTCACCTCCCCGGGGCCTATCTTCGCCTTTTCAGCGCTCGCGATCGTTGTCCTTTGTGCCGGCGGAGCGGCGGGGGCGCTCGGCAATGGCTTTCCGCAACGGTTTCCGGACTATGTCCAGCGGCGCATTTCCGTCGGGGACTGGAGGAATGGCATCTGTTTCAACGAGGGCACCAGCCGGATCGAAAGCTGGAATATGGAGGATTGCACGCGCACCAGCGGTTTTCCAACAACGGTTTTTTTGTGGGGCGACTCCTTCGCCGCGCACTATGTTTCCGGCTTGGGTGCTAACATAAATCGATTGCAGGCGAACATCGTTGAATATACGTACGCCAGCTGCGCGCCGATACTCTATTACTACCCTTACGATCGTCTTGATTGTGTCCGGTTCAATCGCAAGGCCTTGGACGTCATCTTGGAAGCGGACATCAAGACGGTTATCCTCAGCGGTAGATGGAGTGACTATGAGGTCAGAGGTTTCGACGGTCTTCAGCAAACAATCGCTACGCTTCGTGCCCTGGGCGTGCGCGTGTTTGTCATCGGCCAGTCTCCGCAGTTCCCAACTGACGTCCGGAAAATTGCGTTCTTCGCCAAGCGCCAAAATCTGGACGATACGTCCTGGCCGATCGCGATGGACCCCGACATCAACGAACGTGTGCGCTCATTTACCAAAGGCGCCACATTCATCGATCCGCTGAAATTCCTGTGCAGCGCAGGACGCTGCGCCTATTCCGATAGAGGAGAGTTTTTATATTTCGACTATGGTCATTTCTCTTCAGCCGGCGCCACACTGGCAATCTCGAAATACTGGCCGGCTTTTGGCAAGGACAATGCTCTTCCTAAGACGAAGTAGCGGCTCAGCGGCTGACAAGCACCAGTACGGGTCCCAGTGATAGCTCCTGCTTCCGCAGCAGCCGCGACGATGGAGCTGTTCAGGTTTAAGGCCCCCCGATAGTGACCTAGGATGGGTGCTGCCACGCGGCTCGGACTCAGCGTGCATTATCACGTAAATGTTGAGAGAATGAATGGCGCCGCGAAGGGCAATTCCAGCCGTCCAAAGCGACAGGCGTGTCGCGGCCTCGACATTGCAGTGGCGCTTACCTAACACGGCCTCACACTGCCCTCTAAGCGGCCCCGAATTTGAACTGACGGCCCCTGGCCGGTTCATCGGGCAGGTCAAGGGCTAGGTGTAGTACACAGGGCTCATAACTTTCAGTTTCTAGTTGGTACGATGGGCCGTGGACGGTCGATGCAGACTTCAAGATGGCGAACGAAGCTCTCCATGCGTGCGTTGTCGAGGCAAGTGCCTTTGCCATGCTCGCGACTGGAGAGATTTCAAAATGAGCCTTGTAAGCGGAGAATGCCGCCGACGCTGTTCGGCTTGCTCGTGCCCTTGACGGCGGTAGGCTCGGCAGGGCCGAGGCCAGAGTTGCCGTAGTGGTCGTAATCGACCTCGGCTGTGACCGTGAAGCCGGGAACGACCATGTAGGCGACGTTTGCAGCCACACCAGCATCCTTGAGCTGATCACCCGAGACCTGAAGGTTGAACGAAGTTTTCTCGTCAAACTCGTAGGTGGCGCCCGCCCAGAAAGCCCACTGGCCGTTCCAGATTTTGTACGAGCCGCGCCCATGATTGGCAATTGCGCCGTTTGAGTCCTCGTTGAGACTGGCATTGGAACCGTAGCCGAAGAGTCCAAACAGCGACAGCTGGTTTGTGACAGCGACGTCGACGCGGATCTTGCCGGCAAAAGCTTCGTAATTGCTGTCATAAGCCGCGACGCCGGTGATCGAGCCCCAGCCTTGCGTGTATTTCAAGCCGGCGACAACGTGCGGAATATAGCTGTCGATAGTACCGGCTGAGCCCGATCCTTGTTCGAGCGAAATCACAGTCGAAATGCCGTTGCCGGCGTCGAAGTGGTACTGAGCCACGTTGGTGTCGAAGCCGGCCGACGGAACGAGCATACTATCGAGAACGTCGCCAGCGTAGCTTACAAACGTATCGAAGGCCGACCCCTCCTTGCCAACTCGCAGGCCTCCCAGCTCGACCCAGGCAGAAGCCAGTGCGAGGCCGCTGTTGAAATCATAGTTCTGAGGACTGTCATGCGAGTTAGCGCTGTTGCCAAAATTCACGTGGGTTTCGGTATAGGTCGTCAACGCGCCGAGCTCGGTCTGCTGGCCGGTCCAAGTTTTGAACGTGAAGCGTGTGCTGTTTCGCCAAGTGCCTTGGTCCTCGCCAGTTCTCACGTCCGAGGTTCTTGCGCTGTCATACGATCGGACGTCACCCAGGCCGATATCGTAACGGACATAGCCGCCGATGCGCAGGCAGGTCTCGGTGTTGGGAATATAGGAATATCCCGAGCCGAGGACGTCGCAGATCTTGATGTACTCGGCCGGTTCCCGCTCGGCGCCAGCTGCTCGACCGACGGAAACGGTCATCAGAGCAGTTAAGCCGAGAAGAGGACTCTTGATGTACATGTCTAGATCTCCATGAAGGAATAAAAAGGATAGAGGCGAAAGAGCAAGCTTTTCCTCTAAATTTTGTGCGTGTTGTCTCCAATATGTGGACGCCAAAGCGCTTGACACGAGAGGTGAGCCAGCGTAAAAGCCACATGTACTTATAATAGTGTTTTCTGTTAGGAGATTCATTATCGTTTACATGTGAAACACTCCGGTCGGACCGCTGCAGCTCTCCGAAATAGAGCAGCAAGCGACATGCCAACCTGAAGCGTAAATGCGGCCGACACCAAAATCGGGCCGACGCGCCTTCGTCTCGCTGGAATCACTTTTTTTGAGGGTCACTGCGAAAAGCAATGTGCGACACGGTTCGCCATGTTCGATATGTGACAGTCTCGTTTAACAGCGACGGCTTCCCGTCTGACCGCAACGGAGGCCGCGCCATGCGCTACCGAGAAGGATCACTGCGCGTACGCTCCGCAAGGGCTGCGCCAGGAACAGAGGGCGTGCGCGTCCGAGGCGTCGCATGGTGGCCGCAGCACCTTTTCGCCGCTGTAAGTTCGCCGTGCAGGTACATTGCGCGGCCGGAAGCGAGAGGGAGCGCACCCTGAAACGGCTGCCTACGGCTCGCCTCGAGTAATTGGCGATGAACAGCATTCTCGAGAACTTAGTCTCGACGGAAAGAGCAACGAAAGGAAGCCGCTTGGACGAGCACGATCCGAAGGAAGAACCGATCGAGACCATTTTCCGCAACGGCACAATCACTGCCGTGGGTATCCTGCTTGCCTTTTCGCTCGGCTTCCTCACTCATTGGGCCGCGAACCCCTTGCCATGGCAACTCTACGATCTGTTCGCCGTAGTGCCGATCCTGCTCGGCATCGCACTGCAGATGAGAGCGCTGTCCATGCTGCTCGACATGAGTTCCTTGCGGCGCCCCATCTACGAACGCGCCAATCGCATTTTCATGGTCGGCCTCATCCAGACCGCGTGTGGCGTCGGCATGGCCATCTTGGTCGATCTTTTCGGGATATCGGTAGGGGGCACGCTGCCCGGCGCTTGACGACAAGCCACACCGCCGCTCTTCGCTCGAAGCGACGTCAAGCCGGGGAACCTTGTGCACCCCCTAGCGGCGTCCTCCTTTCATCAAATGAGCCGACGTCAGCTTTAGAGCGTCTCGGTGGCTAAAGCCGGTATGGTTTTTCGGCCGGCAGGGAAGGCCGCTGGCTGGACCTGGATGGCGTCTGAACGAGGCTTGACAGGTCCGTTGCGTCGGACATGAATTTCGCATTGCAAAGTTCTTCCGCAGACGCCTCAAGCACACTGCACTGGCGTCACGTACTACTCAGACGTTGAATGCGGCACCGCACCATCACCTCAGGCGCAACCATGGCACGCGCGCTCCCCGGCGTGGTTGACCCCATCCTGTCCAAACGAGACTGCGACATAAGCGGGACGCACTGACTTAGGTCAGAGACCAGGACGAGCGCGCAACGAAAGAATGATGGATCAGCGACGTGGGATGACAGCTCCTTGCACACCTCAATCCTGACAAAGTACCGGGACCCCCGGCCGCCTTGGTATACCATCTATCCGACTGTGCCAGACTTCTCTGCGGCAGTTGGTGCTGACGATTATGAGGAATGGCTGGGGGGCCTCCCGGCCGACGAATCGGTGTCGCTCTATTTCCACATTCCGTTTTGCCGATCCATGTGCTGGTATTGCGGCTTCCCTACCGCGGTCATCCGTCGCAACGGCCCGATCCTTAATTATTTAGCGGTGCTGCGTCAGGAGATCAGTTTGGTGTCGGAGCAAGTGCGGCAAGGGCTGCCGGTGAGCGATGTGCATTTCGGCGCGGAACGCCTCACCTTATCGGGCCAGCCGAGCACTTGGCGCTGATGGAATTTCTACGCCGCCACTTCGCTTTCAGCAAAACTGCTGCGATCACCGTGGAGATCGATCCCCGAACGTTCACACCGGAAATGGCCGAAGCCTTGGCAGCTAACG
Organism: Mesorhizobium sp. M8A.F.Ca.ET.021.01.1.1; assembly: GCF_003998025.1. Classification (NCBI taxonomy): domain Bacteria; kingdom Pseudomonadati; phylum Pseudomonadota; class Alphaproteobacteria; order Hyphomicrobiales; family Phyllobacteriaceae; genus Mesorhizobium; species Mesorhizobium sp. M8A.F.Ca.ET.021.01.1.1. The sequence goes on along the minus strand of NZ_RZSJ01000001.1, from coordinate 24,189 downwards.
GTGTCAACCGCGCGAGCATCGGCGTGCAGAGCTTTGATCCCGATGTGCAAAGGCGATCAATCGGATCCAGAGTAAGGTGCAGACGGCCGCTGCAGTCCAAAATCTCCGCCGGCATGGCGTTGGCCATATCAACTTCGACCTCATCTTCGGTCTACCGAAACAGACTGTGCAGTCCTGCATCCAGACCGCGATGGCTGCGGTCGCCATGCGCCCCAACCGGCTTGCGGTGTTCGGATACGCGCATATTCCTTCCGTGATAAAGAACCAGCGCCTATCGAGCAGGCAGGTCTACCGGACGGCGATCTTCGCGCCGAACAGGCTGCAGCTGTCGCCGAGACACTGGTTGGCGCTGGCTACCGGGAGATCGGGCTCGATCATTTCGCTCCGCCGGACGACGAACTCGCGCTAGCGCAGAAGACCGGGCGCGCCTACGGCGTAATTCGCTGGGATACTCGGCCGATACTTGCAAAACGTGATCGGCTTAGGCGCGTCGGCTATTGGCCGAGTCCGCGAGGGGTATGTTCAGAACGAAGTAACACGGGATTCTTACGCCCGGCACATCGCAAGTGGACGTCTGGCGACATCAAAGGGTCACCGTCTGACCGACGATGACCGGGTGCGCGCAGCGATCATCGAGCGACTGATGTGCGATTTGGAGGCCGACGTGCCGACCATCTGTGCCGCCCACGAAATCGAACCAGCTCGTTTTCTCGATTCAGTTGAGAGTTTGGTGACGCTGGCTGAGGAGGGGATCCTGGACGTCGAAAACGGCTTCATCCGCGTGCGGCCGGAGCACCGCTTTGTTGTTCGCGCCGTTGCTGCTGCATTCGATGCTTTTCTCGCGAATCGATGAGTTGAGGCCACGACGCCGAAAGGCATCAAACCTTGTTTGGCGCTCGTCGGCATGGGCTCTCGCAGAAGACTCCGCAAGCGTATGCAGGGGACTTCCACTTGACGCCGCGTTCACCATCATCTCGCCTGGGTGCGCGCGAAAGCGCACAACCCGGAGCACGCTGCTCTCGGTGTGAGGCTGTGCTCTGCAAAGCACCGGTGATCCACCCTGTCCCTGGACAGCAGCTTGATGGCGTCATCTTGGAGGACGAGAAAAGATTGTCGAGGTACGGGTACGAATTGCCTCGGTCGTCCGTTCAATCGAAAGCACTGTCTGCGGAGGCACCTCTCCTTCATGCAGTGACAGGAGATGCTGGGCGACTTCCTTATCTGCTGCGGTGAGTCGATGATTTAGGCGGAGAAAGTCCATCCAGGTGGGGGTGCGGAATGTCTCCGTCCAAAGTGACGGTGTTTGCAGATTTCGCTGGAGCGTCCAGTTTCGTGCACCGGCACGGCTCTGGACGTGTCGCCGCGTGCGCATGGAGCCCAGAAAGGCCTCGATATTTTCCTCCGATATCAAATACTCGACCTTGGCCACGATAGGGCCACTTCTGGGTTTCAGATCGAGAGCCACGTCCGGCGGATGAAAAACTGAACTTTCTTGATCGGTTTCTTCCCAGGGACGGACCGGCAACACGATCCCCGCTGCTGCAACCAGCAACAGAGCGCCTGCGGCGCCCTCCAATGCTAAGGTCAAGGAATAGTTTTGCGCGACAGAACCCCAGATCCAGCTGCCAGCAGCCATACCGCCTGCGCTCAAGGCGTAGTAAATGGAGAGCGTGCGGCCTACAACCCACCTTGGGCTTGCCAACTGCACCGACACGTCAATGCCCGTCCAGGTGATAAGCCAACCCGCTCCGCCGAGCGCCAGCGAAATGGCCGCCACAGGAATCGACGATGTAAGGGCAAGGGAGAGGCAACAGACTGCACAAGCCACAGAGGCGAAGGCCACCAGCCTGTTTTGAGACGTGACCTTCCTCAAGAAGCCGTTGCCCATGCCCGCGATGAAAGCACCCATGCCGAAGCCGGCCAATAAGATACCGTAGACAATTGGCCCACTCTTCAACTGATCCCGGACGACGAGGGGGAGCAACGCCAGAATGGAGATGCTTGCCAATCCGAAAAGAGCGGCTCGGGCGGTCGCTGCCCTGATCTCCAAAGACATCGCAGTAAAGCGCACTCCGTCATGAATTGCCGTCGTCATTCTCTCACGAGGGAGAGGCGAAGAGCGGACCTCCCATTTGGTGCGCCATATCGCGCTTATGGGCGCCAGATCACTCACCGCAGCCAAGGCGAAAGCGGCCAGCGGCCCAAAGACGGCCAGGATCACGCCCCCCAAGGCCGGACCAACGCTGCGCACAATGTTGTATCCGACGGACATAAGCGTCACTGCGGCCGGAATGTCGCGTTTGTGAAGGATATCGCCGACCGAAGCGTGCCAAGCCGGATCATTCAAGGCAAAGCCGCAGCCGGCCAGGAAACCTAACCCGAGAATCAGCCAAGGACTGACAAATCCCAGACCCACAGAAATCATCAGCGTCGTCGACGCCGATGCTATCAGGCAGTGTCCCGCAAACATCACCCACCGGCGGCTGAAGTTGTCGGCAATGGCTCCGGCGAAAACTGAGAGGAAGAACACCGGCAATGTGGATGCGGCCTGGACGAGTGCCACCATGAGGTCGGACGCTGAAATCGTTGCCATAAGCCAACTGATGGCGACCGTTTGCACTAGCCAACCGAGGCTGGAAATCTGGGTGGCCGCCCAAATTGAGCGAAACACCTTGTTTCGAAATGGGGCGAGCGTCTTTGAAACGGGCGGTTGAGGATTTTCGCTCTGCATGAGGTATTGCTGGCCTTCGATGAGCGCTGCGATTTGAGCAAGCGGGTCGATACTTAGACATCGCGGAGCACCGCACGGAACCCAGCTCTATGGAGCTTGCCGGCGACTATTTACGTATTGAGCCATTCTCATAGTCTCATTCATGAGCAGTCCTGTGCGCAAGCATTGCTTTGCTAAATTCCCACCACAAGCGCGCCGCCGCTGAGACCCGCACCCGCTGCCGCCAAGAGGACTTTCTCGCCAGGCCGAAACGGCTGCGCCCGATGGGCCAGCGACAATGAGAGCGGGATCGTCGCGGCGGAAGAGTTGCCATATTCGGCGATCGTCTTGACGATCGAGTGATCAGCGATGCCGAGGTTCCTGCCGACCGCGTCGAAAATGCGCGCATTGGCCTGATGCGGCACGAAACGATCGAGGTCTTGCGGCCTCAGTCGGGCAGCAGTGAGCGCATCTCTCGAGCAGGCGGTCATCATCTCCACGGCCTTGCTGAATACTTCACGGCCGTCAGTGATCGTCATCCGTGTCTGCGCGAGGTCGAGGTCGGCATGGAACGGAGTGTTGCTTCCCCCGGCGGGAATCTGGATTAGCCCGTAGCGCGAGCCGTCGGAATCCACCGAAGCGCCGAGAATGCCTCGATCCGGGTCATCGCAAGGACTGATCACCATGGCGCCGGCGGCATCGGCAAACAGCACGGCGCTGGCGCGCTCGGCCAAATTGATGCGGTGGCTGAGGATGTTGGCGGCGATGACAAGGCTCGCTTTGCCGTGCAGGCGGGTGAACCCGTCGGCGAACATCAGCGCATAGATGAAGCCGGCGCAGGCGCCGGTCAGGTCGATCGCTCCGGCGCGGCCTAGCCCCAGCCGATGTGCGACCAGCGGCGCGCTTGGCGGCAGAAGGTGATCGGGCGTCGACGTGGCGAGCAAGAGTAGACCGACGTCGCCGCGGTCGATACCGGCATTGGTCAGCGCCATGTCGCCGGCAGAGGCGGCAAGGCCCGACAGCGTGTCTTCGTCTGTTGCCCAGAAGCGCGAGCGAATTCCGGTGCGCCGCTCGATCCAGCCGGGCTCAAGCCCGAGCCGGTCTTCGATTTCCGGGTTCTCGACCTTGCGCGCCGGCGCATGATGGCCGAAGCCGAGAACGCGCGACGATAGGTTCATGGCCGCGAGCCGAAGCGTTCGCCGGCCTCCTCTATCGCGTCATAGAGCCCGCCCAATTCGTCGCTGGTGATGCAATAGGGCGGTAGAAGATAGAGGACATTGCCGAGCGGGCGCACAAGTAGCCCCCGCTCAAGGAAAAAAGCGCGCAGTTTTGGCCCGATCTCGGCCAGATAACCGGCTGAGCCGGTGCGTAGGTCGAGTGCCGCGATGGTGCCGGTTGTCCGGCAGTCGGTGAAATATGGATTGACCCGGAAGCGTTGCAGCCCGGCGGCCTGCCTCGCGCTCAAGACCGCGATCCGCTCGGCCACCGGCTCGTCACGCCAGATCTCGACATTGGCAAGTGCTGCCGCGCAGGCGATCGGATTGGCGGTGTAGGAGCTCGAATGGAAAAACGTCTTCTTGCGATCCTCCGAAAAGTGAGCGTGGAAGATGGCATCGGTGGCGATCGTGGCGGCCAGCGGGATGGTACCACCGGTCAGACCTTTCGAGGTGCACAAGATGTCGGGCGAGACGGACGCCTGTTCGCAGGCAAACATGGTTCCGGTGCGCCCCCAGCCGGTCATCACTTCATCGGCGATCAGCAGCGTGCCGGAGGCTTCGGCGATCCTCTTCAATTCGGCAAGAACCCAGGCCGGATACATCAGCATGCCGCCGGCGCCAAGCACCAGCGGCTCGACGATCAGCGCGGCTGCGCGCCGGTCGCGGCTAACGGCCTCGAACCGATCCAGCGTTTCCTGCTCGCGCCCGGCGGCCGGGAAGGGGATGGCGTCGACCTCGAACAGCAAAGGATCATAGGCGGCGTTGAAGACGCCGCGGGCGCCGACGCTCATCGCCCCGATCGTGTCGCCATGATAGCTGTGCTCCATGACGGCGATGCGCGAACGCGGCGCGCCGATGTTGCGGAAATAGCCGAGCGCCATCTTCAGCGCGACTTCGACTGAGGTGGAGCCACTGTCGGAATAGAACACCCGGTCGAGGCCGGCGGGTGCGATGCCGATAAGCGCCTCGGCCAGCCGTTCGGCCGGCTCGTGGGTGAAGCCCGCGAAGATGATCTGGTCGAGGCTCGACGCGGTCGTCTCGATGGCCTTCATGATGCGGGGGTGGCGATGGCCATGGGTGACGACCCACCAGGAAGAAATCGCATCGAGGATGCGGAAGCCGTCGGCCTTGTGGAGATAGGCGCCTTCAGTCAGCACGATTTCAGGGACCGAGGGCTCTAGCGCGTGCTGCGTGAACGGATGCCAGACTCGAGACTCCGCCATCAGTCGCCTCCGGCAATCATGGCCAGGTCGAAGCCGGAAATCATTGCATCTCTCAACGTTTCACCCGTCAGCGGACCGAGGTGCGGCAGCCTGCCCAGCTGCGGCACGCCGCCGAATTCCACGATTGTCCTTTGTGTATCGGCCACCTCTTCGCCAATGAAGGCAATGCCGATGAGCGGGATGGAGCGGGCTCTCAGGGCCTCGATCGACAACAGCGTATGATTGATGGTGCCAAGCGCGGTGCGGGCGCACAGTATGACCGGCAGCCGCCATTGTTCGAATATGTCAATGAACCTTGTCTGTCGATTGAGCGGCACCATCAGCCCGCCGGCGCCTTCGATGACGAGCGGTGTCGGCAGGACCGGAAATGAAAGATCGTCGGCCTCGATCGCGACGCCGTCGATTTCGGCTGATCGATGCGGCGACAGCGGCATCGTCAGTCGATAGACTTCGGGCAGCACGCGTCCGTCGGGCAAGCCGGAAAGCCGGGCGACGACCTCGCTGTCGGTCTCCTCGTTGAGGCCCGATTGCACCGGCTTCCAGTAGAAGCCGTCGAGCAGCCCGGCAAGTCCGGCCGAAAACACTGTCTTGCCAATTCCAGTGTCTGTTCCGGTGACGACGATGCGTTTGGTCATGCTGTGGCCAACACTCCGACGAGAGCCTCGACCATGGCGGAAATGTCGGCTTCGTCGACGTTGAGAGTCAGCGAAATGCGCAGGCGCGACGTACCCTCAGGCACTGTCGGCGGGCGAATGCCGCGTATGTCGAAGCCGCGTGCCTGCAGTCCTGCCGCCACCGCCATGGTGCGGCTGTTATCGCCGATCACAAGCGGCTGGATCTGCGAACCGCTGGGCATCACGCCGCAGCGTTCGGCCAATTGCCGGCTCGCGAAAGCGACACGCTCGTGCAACTGAGCACGACGCATAGGCTCGTCAGACAGAATAGTCAGCGCCTCACGTGCCGCGACTGCCATCAGCGGCGATGGTGCGGTCGCATAGATGAATGGCCGGCACCGGTTGATAAGATAGTCGCACAGTGTTCGCGGTCCGGTAACGAGCGCGCCGGATGCGCCAAGCGCCTTGCCGCATGTGTGGAGCGTGACGATGTTGTCGCGGCCTTCATACGCGGCGGCCAGTCCCCGGCCGTCCGGTCCCCAGACGCCGGTGGCATGCGCTTCATCGACGACGATGAATGCCTGGTACCGATCAGCCAGCGCGACCAGGCTCTCCATCGGCGCACGGTCGCCATCCATGCTGTAAAGGCTTTCGAAGGCGATCCACACCCGCCCCATGCCGCCTTCGGCGCGCCAGCGGGTGATTGCGTCCTCGACAGCGTCGACGTCGTTGTGCGCGGCCAGCTTGAACTCAGCGCGCCCGGCCTGGGCACCCTCATGCATGCTGGCATGAGCGAGCTCGTCGAGGACCAGCAGGTCGCCTTTCTGCGGCAGGGCCGTCAGCAGAGCGAAGTTGGCGATATAGCCGCTGCCGAAGAACAGTGCACGCTCGGCTCCGAAAAATGCCGCTGCGTCCGCCTCCAGTTGCTCATGTTCCGGTGCATTGCCGCGCAACAGCCGCGATCCGGTGGCGCCCACTGGCGTGCCCCGCGCAATCGCCGTCGAAACCGCATCGCCCAGTCTTTTGGAGGCGGCAAGTCCGATATAGTCGTTCGACGAGAAGTCGAGCCCGGCGCGCGGTGCGAGCGTCCGCAACCGGTCCTTGCGCCCCAGTCCCCGCAAGGTTGCGTCATAGCGGGCAAGAATTGCCTCCTTCATTGCGTGGCGAGTTCCATAGGCTCAATGCCGAGGCGCCGGAACAGAAGGGTATCCTTGTCCTCGCCGGGATTTCCCGCCGTCAGCAGCGTGTCGCCGACAAAGATCGAATTGGCCCCGGCAAAGAAGCACAGCGCCTGCGTTTCGTCGCTCATCGCCGTCCTGCCGGCGGACAGCCTTACATAGGATTTCGGCATCATCACCCGCGCGAGCGCAACGATGCGGACGAAATCGATCGGATCGATGGCGTCGGCCGCGGCAAGCGGCGTGCCTTCGATGGGAATAAGCATGTTGATCGGCACGCTTTCCGGCGGCTCGGGCAGGTTCGCGAGCGTGACCAGCATGTCGATGCGATCGGTCTTTTCTTCTCCCATCCCGACAATGCCGCCGCAGCAGACTTTCATCCCAACCGCGCGCACGTGCCCAAGCGTTTCCAGCCGGTCGGCAAAAGTCCTGGTTGAAATAACCTCGCCATAGTAGCGCTCAGAGGTATCGATGTTGTGGTTATAGTAGTCGAGACCGGCCTGCTTCAGGCGAGCAGCTTGCTCAAGATCGAGCATGCCGAGCGTCATGCAGGTCTCCATGCCGAGGGCCTTGACGCCCTCAATCATGGCGACCACAACCTCCATGTCGCGCTCCTTGGGACTTCGCCACGCCGCGCCCATGCAATAGCGCGTTGCGCCGCCATCACGCGCCATGGCCGCTTCGTCGATGACATGCTTGACGTCCACCAGCTTCGACGCCTTCACACCGGTTTCGTAATGCGCAGACTGGCTGCAATAGCCGCAATCTTCGGGGCACCCGCCGGTCTTGATGCTAAGGAGCCGCGACAGCTGCACTCGGTTTCGATCGAAGTTCTGGCGGTGGATCGTCTGAGCTAGGAACAGCAGATCGTTGAATGGCATGCCGTAGATGGCCTCGGCCTCTTTGCGGTTCCATCGCGGAGGCGTTCCATCGACCGATTGCATGGTCTGGTTCACGTCGAACTCCGAGTTCATTCCAATCGTCATCGTCAAACCTTTGTTTGCTAGTCCGGTACGCCTTCTTGGCTTTGGGGCGCACTCGCTAAAGGCGAGCTGCGGCACGTCTTTCCAGCACCTCCTACGCCTGCCGAGCTGATGTTGCTCCTCACGCCGTAATCCTCAGTTCAAGTGCTTGCAGATGTTCTGGTGGTCCGGCATGTCCAGGCCGATGTCGAGGATCGGGGCGCTGTGCGTCAGCCAACCCATGGAGATGAGATCGACACCGGTCGCCGCAATCGCCGCCGCCGTTTTCGGCATCACCCGACCGGACGCCTCGGTGATCGTACGGCCATCCACTATAGAAACCGCGCGGGCAAGATCCTCGACCGACATATTGTCGAGCAGCACCGCGTCAACACCAATCGCGAGCGCTGCATCGAGCTGCTTCAGCGTGTCGACCTCGACCTCGACCTTCACCATATGCCCTGCTGCGGCGCGCGCCCGCTCTATTGCTGTGCGGATATCGCCGGCGATCGCGATGTGGTTGTCCTTTATGAGCACGCCGTCATCGAGGCCGAACCGGTGATTGGCACCGCCGCCGACGCGCACGGCGTATTTCTCCAATGCCCGCAGCCCGGGCGTCGTCTTTCGCGTCGATACAATCCTCGCCTTGTGACCGCGCACGGCCTCAACCATGGCCGCTGTGGCAGTGGCAATGCCGCTCAGCCGGCATAAGAAATTGAGGGCCGTGCGTTCGGCCGTGAGCAGGCCTCGTGCGGGTCCGGACAATCTTGCAATGGTTTCCCCGGCCCCAACCTCGCTGCCATCAGGGCGCCAGATCTGGATGTTGATCGCCGGTTCCACGAGAAGGAAGGCATACGAGACCAGATCGAGCCCGGCAACGACGCCCGCCTGCCTCGCTTTGAGCACCAACGTGGCAGTGCAATCATACGGGATAACCGCATCGGTGGTCAGGTCGCCGGATCTGCCCAGGTCTTCGAGGAGCGCAACGCGCACAATCGGTTCGATCAGGGTCGCGGGGAGGGGGGAGAATGAAGTCATATCAAGTGCTCCGTATGGTAGCCCGGCAATCGAGTGCGGCCGCGGCCCGCATTGCGCTGTGCAGTGTCAGCCGTGATGGGCGCACGTTGGCATCGTGGAGCGGGAAATCGGACCGACAGTGCGCGCCTCGACTCTCTTCCCGCCTCAGGGCCGCCGCGGCGATCATCAGTGAGACCAAAGCCGGACCAGAGGCAGCGACACTATTGGCTGCGATCGGCAGCAGGGTCGCCACCGCTTCGCGCATTGCCTCGCCGTCGCGGATGATACCCAGGGCGGCGGAGACAATCGGGCGGACCACGGAAGCGTCTGGTCGTGGAGGGACGAATGTGGAGCATCTGCGCGGTCGCCGGGTATACGACGTGCCGGCAACGCTTTCGGCAACCCAGCTCGCGGTGACCGCCGCTTCGGTGAGCGAGTTGCTGGCCAGGCGGTTGGCGCCGTGCAGGCCGGTACAGGCCACCTCACCGCAGGCCCACAATCCCTCGATGGAGCTGCGGCCGGCGCTGTCTACGGCGACGCCGCCCATGTGATAATGTGCCGCCGGGCGCACCGGGATCAGGTCGGTCGCGGGGTCGATTCCTGCGCTCCGGCACAATTCGGCGATGCCTGGAAAACGCTTGCCAAATCTCGGGCCGAGACTTTGCCGTGCGTCCAGGAATACGCGGCGTCCAACGGCAAGCTGGTGCCAAATGGCGCGCGCTACGACGTCGCGAGGCGCAAGTTCACCGCCAGGTGTGTCGGCGAGGAAGCGCTCTCCTCGCTCATCGATGAGCACCGCGCCTTCGCCACGCACGGCTTCGCTCACCAGCGGCATCGGCCGGCGCGGACCGTCGAGCGCAGTTGGATGGAACTGTATGAATTCCAAGTCGGCGAGTTCCGCCCCCGCCCATGCGGCGAGCGCCAGCCCGTGACCCCATGAGCCAGCGGGGTTTGTCGTGTCGCAAAACAGCCCGCCGACGCCGCCGGTCGCCAGCACCGCGCGACGCGTGGGCAGAGCGAGCGCGCCGGCTCGTCCTGCTGCGACCACGGCGATGACCGACCCGTCCTGCACGACCAGCCGGCGGACCTCCACATTTTCGATAATGGTGATCGAGGCTGTACGCCGAACCGCGGCGACGAGCGCGCGCACCAACTCGCGACCGGTGGCGTCGCCGGCTGCATGCACAATTCGCCGTCGCGAGTGTGCCGCCTCGAGCCCAAGTCGCAACGCGCGGTCAGGGTGCTGGTCGAAGTCGACGCCGAACCTTTGGATCGTCCTAATCGCTTCGGGTGCAGCTCGTACCACTCGCCGCACCGTGGCCTCATCGCAGAGTCCGTCGCCGGCAGCTATCGTGTCGCAAAGGTGAAAATCTGGGCCGTCGTCGCCCCCGAGACTTGCCGCAAGACCGCCCTGGGCAAGTTCACTGCAGGCTCCGGTTCCAAGCGGCGCGTTGGTCAAAAGCACGACCGGTTCCGGCGCCAGATGAAGCGCCGTCATCAGGCCGGCAATGCCGCCGCCGATGACGACCGGCGCCCCGGCGATGTCGCGAACCTCCAGAGTCATAGGGAAAGCATGCGCTCGACCGCGCGGCGGGCGGGGCCGGCAATTTCGGGATCAATCCGGACCTCATGCCGGTTCTGCTCGAGTGCGGCGCGAATGTTGGCCAGGTTGATGCGCTTCATGTGCGGGCACAGATTGCATGGGCGAACGAACTCGACGTCGGGATGCGCGACCGCGACGTTGTCGCTCATCGAACATTCGGTCAGAAGGACGACACGCGTCGGTTTCTCACGCTCGACATAATCCGACATCGCCGCGGTCGAGCCGGAGAACTCCGCCTCCGCGACAACGTCTGGTGGGCATTCTGGATGGGCCAGCACGATGACGCCTGGATGGGCATCGCGCAGTTCCCGGATGTCTGCTGCGGTGAAGCGCTCATGCACCTCGCAATGGCCTTTCCAGGCGATGATCTCGACGTCTGTATCGGCTGCCACGTTCCTCGCCAGATATTCGTCCGGGAGCATCAGCACACGCGCCACGCCAAGCGATTCCACCACCGCCTTGGCGTTGCCGGACGTGCAGCAGATGTCGGACTCCGCTTTTACGGCGGCGGAAGTGTTGACGTAAGTAACAACGGGGACCCCCGGATACCGCAGCCGCATTAGCCGCACGTCGTTTGCCGTGATCGATTCGGCCAGCGAGCAGCCGGCGCGGAGATCCGGGATGAGCACGGTCTTGTTCGGATTGAGCAGTTTTGCCGTCTCGGCCATGAAATGAACGCCGGCAACCACGATGATGTCGGCGTCGACCGTCACCGCCTTGTGGGCCAACGCCAGGCTGTCGCCGACGATGTCTGCCACGCAATGAAAAATTTCGGGCGTCTGGTAATTGTGCGCCAGCACCACCGCATTGCGCTCACGCTTCAGCGCTAAGATGGCTTCAATATCGCCGGCGAACGCGAGCCATTCAACGGGTGGGATCACCCGCCGGACACGCTCATACAGGGACGCAGCCATAGGTAACGCCCCAGTCATTGGCGCCTCGATTATATTCGGTTTGACAATAAGGGAATATATCTACCTTGACTATAAGTATGTCAAGCCCGCGCCAGCGGTAATTTTGTCCCGGCGATAGCCCTGTCGTCGAGGACGGCATGCCGGAAGCGATAAAGCTTCGCCGGTCGGCCGCCCGTGTCGAGGGAGGTCTCCCCGGTCTCCTCAACAAGTTCCTGCTGCTCGACCAATCTCCGGAAGTTCGGCTTGTTGATCAGCCTGCCAGCCAAAGCTTCCACGGTTCGCTGCAGTTGCAGCAGCGTGAAGGAAGGCCGCATAAGCTCGAACACGACCGGCCGGTATTTGATCTTCGAACGCAGCCGCGCGATCCCGGTTGCCAGAATACGACGGTGGTCAGCGACCATTGGTTTGCCAGCCGCGGCCGCAATCGCGTCCCTGCCGCCACCGGCCTCCTCAATCAGACCAGCTTCATAGAGCAACTCGTAGCGTTGGAGCGTGAGTTCCTCGTTCCAATGGCGGTCGTCGAAGCCGAAGGCTATCGCAGCGCGCTGCCGGCGCTCGCGTTGAGTGGTCGGCTCGCTGGCGCCGCCGGCCCACTCAATCAGGCGGGGCCGCAATCTATCGAGCAGCACAGGCGGCGTGCCGAAGCGGTGGTCCTCCCAGGGAAAATATTCGTACCAACTTTGCCAGCCGCACGCGGCCGAGTTCGTTGCCTGTTCCTTCCTGGTCAATGCGAGATAGCTGATTGAGATGACGCGCTGGTGGCGCTCAGTGCCGATGCGATCGCGATCGGCGAAGGTGTAGAGTTGCTCGATGTATCCAAGTGCATGGCCGGTCTGCTGCTCCACCCACCCCCTCAAACCCGACTGCAGTGATCGATGCTCAAGGGCAAAAGGTCCAGAAGGGAGGGTGTCCGCATGACCGACTGTGAGGACACAGGGCTCACTGTCGTTTACGGCGACCACGACGGCAGTCAGGTCCACTTTGGCTTCGTCAGCTTTGACGGCGGCTTTGCCTTTCTTGGTTCTTCTTGTCTGAGGATCCATGTTTGCGAAAGCGGGTTGGCCCAACGGAGCGCCTTAATCGATTGAATGTAACCTTGGAAGCCAGCACGTCAACACCAGAGTACTCAAGCGCTGTTTTTAGCTCTTCGCAGTCGCACAAAAATATGCCAAACGCGACACCCGCTGTTGGTAACGTAAGGGAAGGGGCCTCGGTTGAGCGCGGCTGGTGAGATAAAAGGGATGACTCCTCCAGATATTCGATCGCGAAAAGGCCAGACGCCACTTGTATGCTTGACGGCCTACACCACGCCGGTCGCGAGGCTGCTCGATCGCCACTGCGACATCGTTCTTGTCGGCGACAGCGTCGGCATGGTGCTGCACGGCCTGTCGTCGACGCTGGGGGTCACGCTCGACATGATGATCATGCACGGACAGGCCGTTCGCCGCGGCCTTGAACACGCGCTGATGGTCGTCGACCTGCCCTTCGGTTCCTACGAGGAAAGCCCAGAGCACGCTTTCGGCAACGCTGCGCGCGTGATGGGTGAGACCGGTTGTTCAGCGGTAAAGATCGAGGGCGGCGAGACCATCTCGGAAACCATCCGCTTCCTTACCGCGCGCGGCGTACCTGTCATGGCCCATGTGGGCCTGACGCCGCAGGCGGTAAACACGTTTGGAGGCTATCGTGTGCAGGGCCGGGGAGCCGATGCAGAGCGGATCAGGCGCGACGCCAGGGCGGTAACCGAAGCGGGCGCCTTCTCCTTGGTGCTGGAAAAGATACCGGAGCAGCTTGCACGGCAGATAACCGCCGATATCGACATACCCACAATCGGCATCGGTGCCTCGCCAGCTTGCGACGGCCAGATTCTGGTGAGCCACGATATGCTCGGGCTCTTCACCTCATTTCGGCCGAAGTTCGTCAAACGCTATGCCGAGCTCGGTGAGCAGGCTGAGGCGGCAATCGCCGCTTACGCCACCGATGTGCGGAACCGGCACTTTCCGGCGGTCGAACATCTCTATGTCAACGCCTTGAAGGCCGGTGACTTCACATGAGCGTGCCGATCGCTCGAACCGTGAGCGAGCTGCGCGGCGTCGTTGCGCAATGGCGTCGCTCGGGTGCCACGATCGGTATTGTGCCGACCATGGGAGCCTTGCACGACGGGCATCTGAGCCTCGTGCGGAAGGCGCTCGAAAGGGCCGAGCGGGTGATCGTGACGCTGTTCGTAAACCCCAAGCAGTTCAACAGCCCCGCCGACCTGATTGCCTACCCTCGGACGGAAAGCGACGATGCTGCCAAGCTCGCTCTGCTGGGCACGCATCTGCTCTATGTGCCGGACACAGAGGAAATGTACCAGGTGGGCTTCGCCACGGCCGTTTCAGTGTCCGGCATCAGCGAATGCCTTTGCGGCGCATTCCGGCCCGGCCATTTCAATGGCGTGGCGACGGTCGTGGCCAAGCTCTTCCTGCAGGCCGGCGCTGACTTCGCCTTTTTTGGCGAAAAGGATTTTCAGCAACTTCAGCTTGTCAGGCGCTTGGTCCGGGATCTCGACATTCCGATCACTATTGTGCCCTGTCCGACAGTCCGCGAAGCCGATGGTCTTGCGCTATCGTCGCGTAACGTGCGGCTCTCCCCAGCCCAACGCGCCATTGCCCCAAAACTAGCATCGGTCCTGCTCGATACGGCCGAGCGGCTTGCACGCGGCTCCCCCATCCTGCCTACGCTTGATGAAGCGCGTGCAGCAATTCTGGCTGCCGGCTATCGCGAGCTCGAATACCTGGAGCTGCGCGGAGAAACAGACCTGCAATCGTTAGCAAGCCTTGACCGACCGGCACGCTTGCTTGCTGCGGCTTGGCTTGGCGACACGCGGCTCATCGATAACGTCGCAATATCACCCATCGGTAGTTGGTCAGGTGGGCGGAGCTCTCTCCAATCGGAAGCAGCACAGCAATTGCGGTGATGACGGCGGCGCGTCGTATGCCCTGCAGGGACAGGCCATCATTTAGAACCACGTCTCCGTCGGCTTCCAGCAACCTCCGCGAGGTACGCTAAGCGCAGATGCATCGCGTATTTGAAACCTTGGTCGAGCAACTCTCTGCAAGCGTCGATGCCGTCGATCTCCATGAGGCAATGGCGTCCGCCGCAGCCGGGTTCGACTTTCCGCTCTTCGCTTATTTCACCTACCCATCCGCTTCCGGCGACAGGCCGCGATTGATCTCGAATTATCCATCATCATGGACATCACATTACCTGCAACAGCGCTACCACAGCGTGGATCCCGTGATCCTGCGGGGACTGCGGGGCTGGGATACCTTCGACTGGGGTGTGGACCGCGATCACCGTTATTTGCCGACCTCTCAGCAGGAAGTCCTGGAAAAAGCAGCTGAGTTCGGCATTCGCGGCGGACTGACCATGTCGATGCATGATCATCGCGGCCGGTTCGCCGCACTGACCTTCGCCTCCAACGAGGCGCATCCGCCATTTCTGAGGTCGCTGACGCGCTACGAAAAAGCAATGCAACTGGTTGCGATCAACGTTCATATCCATGCCCGGCGCAGGCTCGCCGAAGATTGCGTGGTAGATGGCATAACGCTCACCCGGCGGGAGTTCGAGTGCCTGAAATGGGCGGCGTGCGGCAAGTCGGCCTGGGATATCAGCCAGATTCTCGGTGTCTCGAAACGCACCGTGACCTTCCATCAGGAAAACGCCAAGGCGAAGCTTGGCGTGCGAACCATCAACCAGGCCGTAGTGCGGATGGCTGCTCGGGCGAGATCCTGATCCTCTCCAAGTCTAGCTGTAAAGGTCTACAGGCTGCATTCATGACGGCTTTGCCCTTCGATTGCGTGGACACATCCCGCACGGAGACGACAATGATGCAGCTGATAACACCCGACTGCTACGCCGAGTTTGCGAGCGAACTCAAGGAAATGCACGGACTTAGGTATCGGGTTTTCAAGAAGCGGCTCGATTGGGAAGTGCAGACCGAAGGCGAAATGGAAACGGACCCGTTTGACAGCCTGAACCCCGTCTACCTGCTTCTCAAGGGGTCCGATTGGCGAACTTGCGGCTGCGTCCGCCTTTTGCCGACCACCGGACCGACAATGTTGCGCGATACGTTTCCGACGCTGCTGGATGAGATGGTGGTCCCTGCGAGTGCCGATATCTGGGAGAGTAGTCGTTTCGCGCTCGATCTCCCTGCGACAGCGCCGAAGGCAGCTGGCGGCCTGGCCCAAGCAACCTACGAGCTCTTCGCGGGGATCATCGAATTCGGCTTGGCCAACAATCTCTCCGGGATCGTAACGGTGACAGATACGCGCATCGAAAGGATCCTTCGTCTCGCCACCTGGCCGTTGTCACGTATCGGACAGCCCAAGCAGGTCGGCAACACCGAGGCAGTCGCCGGCTTCCTCGATATTTCCTACGCCAGTCTCTTGCGCATCCGCTGGAGGGGACGCCTCAACGGGCCGGTGTTGTGGCAACCAGTTCTCATCCAATCGGCATAGCGCCTGCGGATGCTCAGCCGTGACTTGAGTTAAGTCTGCTCACGGCCGCCACCGCCGCCGTGAGGGTGAGCGGACCCGCCCCCACGAGCTTTCGACTGTTCCGGTCGATTGGCTCGCGCGGCCGGACTTTGGATTTCCGTAGGCGCAACCCGCAGTCCAGCGTGAGCACGCCAAAATGGCGCCCCTCCGCTTCGTCCAAAGAAGCCAACGTGGCTTCTGAGGTCGTCTTAGAATATTGGACCGGCCGCCGTGAGCGATCGCAACCTCAAACCTTTGCCGGTATGCCGGTTTGGCCGGACCGTCGGCCAGTCGGAGCAGTCCCCTGATAAGGACCCGAGCTGACGCGCGGTCCAACAGCGCCCGAGCCTATGCTTTGTGCATTACCGTTCGGTTGGCCATGTCGTCCAAGACCGCATGAAGAAGGCTTCCAACCTCCTGCGCAGCGAGCTCTGGCGCAATTCCTACATCGGACAATTGAATGAGCATTTTCTTGGCAGCACAGCGCCAGAACGCACTCGCCGCCTCGCCGTTCTTGGTCTCGAGGGCCTGGGCGATACTTTCGACCAATATACGTCGCCGATGCAGCGGAAATACGCAAATGTTTGATTCATGCATCAATCACCTCACAGATTCAGTTCCACAAAGAAAAACACCGGCGTCTTCAAAAGAGCCCCGCTAGCGCGGTGACGGTTCGCGGCGACATGACGAGTTCCACTTCCCCATCGACAAGCTATTGGGAGATGAGCCGCCGGACCGCATATCCGGGACCGCACATAAGGTGAACCACCATTGCTCATCCGGCTGCATTTTCCTGGGCCGTTCGACGAGGCGTTCCAGCCGAATTGACGTCCAATGACTTGATCTCTGAAAGGGCAGGGCGGTACGAATCACCCGATTGTTCCGCTGCTTACATTCCTGCGAGCTTGTGTATGAACGATTAAAGCGTGCCCGAGCCGTTCTTGGTGGCCGCCGCAGAAGGGAATCATGTCATCCGCTGCCTATCGTAGGCGGCGCGACTTCTAGCATGACTGCACTGCCCCGACAGGGCTTTGCAATCGCGCGTTTCGAAGCCTATGCTTTGGCATCGGCCGGCATTTACTTCGGTGCAGCCGACAGTAAGACGTACGCGCTCTTGCCCCGTTGGAAGAGAGCCTTGCCCGATCCCTCTTTCGCGACCAGGTGCTGAAGCCCTCACCCCGCAGGACTTCGCGCTTTTGCGACCATCGCTGCATCACGTCGAACCGGGCATCAAGGACCAGTTGGAGGTCGCGCATCAGCCGATCAAGAACGTATATTTTCCCGAGAGGGGCATCGCGTCGGTGGTCGCCACCATGACCGGCGGGCGGCAAGGTGAAGTCGGCATTGTCGGCTATGACGGGATGAAAGGAATTGCCGTCATTCTCGGAAAGGAAAGCACTACCTGGCGCCTGCCGGTTGAAAACCTTCGCCCTGCGATTAGCCCGTCGCTTCGCACCTCAGTGCTGGATTATGCCCACGCGTTCCTCGTCCAATCATGCCGGACGGCACTGGTCAATGGCCACTCCAAGATCGAAGAACGGCTGGCCCGCTGGCAGCTGATGGTCCACGACCGTGCGGAAGGAGATAAGATCCTCCCGACGCATGAATTTCTGGCGACCATGCTCGCGCCCACCGCCCGGGGTCACCACGGCCCTGCAAATGCTTGAGTATCGAGGACTGGTGCACGCCAAGCGCGGCGAGATCACGATCATCGACCGTGCCGGATTGATAAAGCTCACACATGGCGCTTATGACAAGGAGGAGCAGCGTTATTTCGGCCTGGCCGCTGCCTGAAGCATGTCGGTTGAAACGGGTTCAGCCGACGTCTCCTTGCCCCTCACCAGGTCGCCCAAAAGCATCAGCGGTTTTGAACGAATCGCAGCTATTGTCCGCAATCGGACATAGGCTTGAAGGCGGTCGAATTCGTGCCATAAGTCGGGTTGGTCAGGGTTCAGGGAGGAATTCGTCATGACCAATTCGTTTCACACCGTCA
Organism: Mesorhizobium sp. M8A.F.Ca.ET.021.01.1.1; assembly: GCF_003998025.1. Taxonomy (NCBI): domain Bacteria; kingdom Pseudomonadati; phylum Pseudomonadota; class Alphaproteobacteria; order Hyphomicrobiales; family Phyllobacteriaceae; genus Mesorhizobium; species Mesorhizobium sp. M8A.F.Ca.ET.021.01.1.1. The sequence goes on along the minus strand of NZ_RZSJ01000001.1, from coordinate 6,241 downwards.
CCGTCGAAAAAGCCGCAGAAGCCTATGTCCTTTCCAGGGGAAGGGTCCGCTTTCTCTCCATGGCGCAGGCGATCCGCGCCATCCGAACACTAATGCCGGCATGCAAGGCCACCGACCGCGAGTTGGAGGAACTGTTGGCGGCCGCTTCCTTCGTTCATGGCGTGCCCGTCGCCTTCGACACAAAAACAGCCGATGGTGTAGAACCACGGCTGCATTCCTAAGAGGGCATGCCGCGCCATGCAGACTGTCAGAGGGCATTCGTCAGATGGTAGTCCGCTAACTTAACTGCAGAGTCTAAAGGACGTGTTCCAGCATTGCGAACTCACCGATCGCTTTGTTGCCAAAGCTGCCAGCAAGCGATCGCCTCATCCAGCCGTTTGCACCATCTCATCACAGACATCATCGCGATGCTACCTGTCCAGCATATGTCCAGCATTTCGCAAGGCGGCCAGAAGGAGCCTCGCATAGCCTGTGACATCGATCTGGGCCTGCATCGAAAGGGGCATGCTGGTCCAGTTCTCCAACGGTGCAATGAAAGGTGAGAAGGTGCCATTGACTAGGCAACAACAGCTAACAAGGCCCTCTCGGTCCAATGCCACCACACCGATCTTGTCGCCTGGATATCCAATGGCTGCGACTCGCTGGACCTCCAGGTCACCGTCCACCCGCACGTCAAAAAGAAGGCTACCACGGCTCCTCGTGGCTATCTCAGCCGCCTTCTCATCAAAGCTTGAAGAGAGCAAGCGGACGCTTTCCACCGCCATCTGGAAAATCACCAAATCCAGTTCATTCACGGCCATATGGGCATTTCCGCGCAACGGGTGGTGATTGCAATGACACATACTGCTTGTTCACAGATGTCGGTCACGAACGATCATTCGTCGGGTTCCGGTTCCGACCAACGGTGTCGCCACCTGATCGTGCTGCGGTTCGAACCTTCCGAACGCGAGCCGAGCGCGCTATGAGGTTGGAGTCTAGGTCTCGGACCCTGCCTCGCGGCCTTCTCATCTTTGGCAGACCCGTTGCAACGCCGCCGCGATGGCGCAAACGCCAGATGACGCTGATCCATCGCTTGATCGTGAACTGAGCTTCTGAACACCATTGGGACAGCAGGGTGGAAGGGCTTGACCAACGCTGCCCCCGTTTTCCAAGAGGACCCGTCCTCGATTGAATCTTTCGAGCCCCGTGCGGCGCGCAGCCAAATGATGACGATCTGGACTCAGCTCGCAGACCGCAAGGCAAAGAGGGAACCTTCCAGGCAGCCAAGCTGCTCGACGCAAAGAGCGGCCTTTGGAGTTCCCAAGAATCGACCCTTCCATAGTTGCGACAGGCAACCACTGCACGAGTGTGGGAGAGCGAATCGCAAGCATTGCGTGAGGTCCTGCGCGTTTTCCCCTCTTTGCTATTTGGCACATCGTTTGCGCCGAAGTGGGCGCAGCGTTCGACCGGAGCACTGCATGGGAGAGGGAGGAGCCCCACCCCGATCCGGTCAAGGAGAGAGACGGTGTTGGTTCCAAGAGTTCCCCGCGCGATCGCAGCGCCCCGCAAGCGCCATTTTGCCCGGACCTACGTGCAGGTACTTGCCGCCATAATCCTGGGTGCCGCAATCGGCTATTTCCATTTGGAGACCGGCCACAGCCTGAAGCCGCTCGGCGATGCCTTCGTCGATGTCGTCAAGATAATCACCGTACCTGTCATCTTCCTGACAATGGCGACCGGCATTGCCGGCATGAGCGATCTGCAGAAGGTCGGCCGAGTTGCCGCCAAGGCGATGGTCTATTTTCTCACCTTTTCGACGCTCGCTTTTGTTGTCGGGCTGATTGTCGCGAATATCGTTCAGCCTGGCGCCGGCCTCAACATCGATCCGGCCTCGCTCGATGTCCAAGCCGTTAAGGGCTATGTGGCCACGGCTCACGAGCAGTCCGTGACCAGCTTCCTGATGAACATCATCCCGTCAACGATTGCCAATGCCTTCGCGGAAGGCGACATCCTGCAAGTCTTGTTCCTCTCGGTCCTGTTCGGCGCGGTCTGCCGCTACAACGGCCGCTCGCTCTTCTCTCTCGTCCGATACATCAAGGACGAGCTGCTGCTCGCAATGTCCTCCTCAGAGGCCGCGCTGGCCTCGCTCATGGAGAAGATGGAAAGGGCCGGCGCCACGCATTCGGTCGTGGGTCTCATTCCATTCAATCTGGACGGCACGAATATGATGCTCGCCGCCCTTTTCATCGCCCAAGCGACGAAAACTGATCTCCCGATCGGCTGCCGGATCCTCATGCTGTTTGTCGCATTGTTCCCTTCGAACGGAACAACCCGCATTACCGGTGCAGGCCTCGTCACAATGGCTGCAACGCTCTTTCTTGTTCCGGCCGCACCGGTCACCTCCGTGGGGCTTATTCTTGGCGTCGATCAGCTTATGTCCGAATGCCACGCGCTGACGGTTTTTCTCCGCAGCGTAGCGGCAACGCTGGCTGTCACCCGGTCCGGGGCGAGCGGGATAAACGACGATTCGGGGAGCGCCTCACTAGCGGACCGTTCAGCGCTCCGGCGGTGGACGGTCAAGTCGCCCGGCGTGGTGAACACAATTCCCCGTGCGAACGACGCTCAGCTATTGGGGTGGACCCGATGGCGCAAAGCCGTATTTGAGAAACCGCCAGATCGCACCGGCACCTGTGCGCCTGTAGCAACTGCGGGGCACGATCAAAACTGACCCATTTTACACCAAAAAGGCGGCCGTTGCTGCCACGCCGTCCATGGATTGGAGACTCATGTCTAAGCCGACTGCCATCACTGTCGCAGCTCTTCTTTTACTCCTCGCCTTGCTGGCGAGCCAATATAGCGCGAACCTGCACCGGCAGGCGTGGTCGACCGACAGGCAAAAGTGGAGCGGCGCATTCGACAACGATCTCCTTCGCCAATCGCCGGCAACCCGCAAGGCGATGCCGTTCTGGTCATATTCAATGACTACCACAACTGTCCGCATTGCAGACTGGCTGATATCAACTACCAAAAAGCCTTCAAGCATGAACCCAATCTGAAGCTTGTGATCAAACAGTTCCCGGTCCTGGGACCGGATTCCCAATTCCCAGCCTTCGCCGCACTCGCCTCGAGAAAACAGGGAAAGTTCGACGAATTCCACCGCGCCCTTATGATTTCCCCCAGTTGAAGGGTCACTCTCAAGATCGCAGCGCGTGTAGGCCTTGACGTTGAGCAGCTCAAGCGGGAATGCAAGATCCGGCCATCGCAGATGAAATGCGCGGTCCGCGCACTCGCGAAAGGTCTGCACTTAGACGGTACGCCCGCGTTGGTGGTCGGCGATATAGTGGTCGCCGACCTTGTGGACATGGCCAGCTTGCAACGCTTGCATCGCCGATGCGCGCTCAAAGCGTGCTGGCTCTCGTGCGGGGCAGCATCTGTAGACCGGCCACGCTGTTGTTGCCGGAGCGTGCCGTTTGTGGCAGCTGGCTTTGCTGTCGCTCCTCGTAATCTTGTTGCGGTCATCCAGCTGCCGTGGGCGCCAACAACAATCCTGAGCGCCCGCGCCTGAAGTCGCTGGCCGGGTGCTCGTGAACCGAGCCCGCTTTTCTTCGGCAAGCTCAGGCGGTCTTGGCCCTGCGGCATCGCCCCCTGGCGCGGGGCAGCCTTCGGCTGCTGACGGTCGCCGGCCTGTCGGCCGGCGTCTTTCTATTGTGGCCTTCCCCCTGGCGCAGGGTGGGCAGCACTCCCTTCTAGGCCCGCCGCGGCGTCCCGCAACCCTTCGCTTGTCGCTTTCGGGTCCTCCACTCCGTTCCGGTCCTGCTGATGCAGTCCGCCTCCGACGGCGGGCCTTTCCGGTCGCTTTTGCCGCCCACCCCGCTTCCGGGGAGGGCGCGCGATTGTAGAGCGGAGGACATCACGATGCGTGCAAACAACAAACGTTGCGGCAGCCGACAGGCTGGCGCAGACAGTGGCGGGCGCACCGGCGCCAGCCTTTATCAGGAAATCACCGACCGCATCATTGCCGAACTGGAGCGCGGCACCGTGCCATGGGTCAAGCCGTGGGGCAGGGCAAGGACAGGCCTCGGCCTGCCGCGGAATGCGGCCACCCAGCGCCGATATTCCGGCATCAATATCCTGATCCTGTGGGGCGCGGTCATCGAGCGCGGTTTCCCCAGCCAGAACTGGCTCACCTTCCGGCAGGCGCTTTCGCTTGGCGGCAATGTCAGGAAGGGCGAGCACGGCACCACCATCGTTCACGCTGACCGCTTTGTTCCCAAGAACGAAAAGCAACGCGCCGACACCGATGGCGACGAACCGCAGGCGGTGCCCTTCCTGAAGCGCTTCACCGTCTTCGATGTCGCGCAGTGCGATAATCTGCCCGAACATCTTTACGCCGCCGGCGAGCCTCTGCCTGAGCGCGAGATGGTCCCGCAGGCCGAGGCGCTCATTCATGCAACCGGCGCTGATTTTCGCATCGGCGGCGAGCGCGCCTTCTACATGCCCGGCAGCGACACCATACAGGTGCCGCCGCAGCCGGCTTTCTTCCACCAGATCGACTATTACCGGACCTGCTTTCACGAGCTTGGACACTGGACCGGCCACCCGAGGCGACTCGCGCGCGACCTGTCCGGCTCCTTCGGGTCCAACACCTATGCGCGCGAGGAACTGGTCGCCGAAATCGCATCAGCCTTCATCTGCAGCAGTCTCGGCATCGAGCCGAGCGTGCGCCATGCCGACTACATCGGCTCATGGCTGACGGTTTTGCGCGAGGACAACCGCGCCATCTTCCGCGCCGCAAGCCATGCCTCGAAAGCCGCCGATTTCCTGCTTGGCCGCAATGTCGATGTCGAAGGCGAGGCACATGCCGAAACCGCCTATGGGAGCGCGCAATCCTCACACGCGACCGCCTTGCGCCTCTGATGACGCAAAGCCGCGCGCAACCAACTCGACAGTTCTTTTGAGGTTGCCCTAACGCCGATGGCCGGCGTTGGCGTCGATCGTTCATCGGACCGAGGTTCGCAAAAAAAGAGGGCGGCATTGATGCCGCCCTCTCGTTGCGAAAGCTGCCAGAGCTGGATTAGAAATCCATGCCGCCCATGCCGCCCATGCCGCCGCCGCCCATGCCGCCAGGCATGCCGCCGCCAGCCGACTCCTTCTTCGGAGCCTCCGCGATCATGGCTTCGGTGGTGACCAGCAGGCCGGCGACCGAGGCCGCGTCCTGAAGAGCCGTACGGACAACCTTGACCGGATCGACGATACCCATGGCGATCATGTCGCCATACTCGCCGGTCTGGGCGTTGTAACCGAAGGTCGCGCCCTTGTTCTCGAGGATCTTGCCGGCAACGATCGAAGCTTCCGCACCAGCGTTCGACGCGATCTGGCGGGCCGGAGCCTGCAGCGCACGACGCACGATGTTGATGCCAGCGGCCTGATCGGCGTTGGCGCCGGTCGACTTGATGTTGGCCGAAGCGCGCAGCAGGGCAACGCCACCGCCAGCAACGATGCCTTCTTCGACGGCCGCGCGGGTCGCGTTGAGGGCGTCATCGACGCGGTCCTTCTTTTCCTTGACTTCGACTTCCGTCGCACCGCCGACGCGGATCACCGCAACGCCGCCGGCGAGCTTCGCCAGACGTTCCTGCAGCTTCTCCTTGTCGTAGTCCGAAGTGGTCTCTTCGATCTGCTGCTTGATCTGGGCAACGCGGCCCTGGATCTCGGCCTTCTTGCCGGCGCCGTCGACGATGGTGGTGTTCTCCTTGGAGATCGACACCTTCTTGGCGCGGCCGAGCATGTTGAGGCCGACGTTCTCGAGCTTGATGCCGAGGTCTTCCGAGATGACCTGGCCACCGGTGAGGATGGCGATGTCTTCCAGCATGGCCTTGCGGCGATCACCGAAGCCCGGCGCCTTGACGGCGGCGATCTTCAGGCCGCCACGCAGCTTGTTGACGACCAGCGTGGCCAGAGCCTCGCCTTCGACGTCTTCCGAGATGATGAGCAGCGGCTTCGAGGTCTGCACGACGGCTTCGAGAACCGGCAGCATGGCCTGGAGGTTGGACAGCTTCTTCTCGTGCAGGAGGATGTAGACGTCCTCGAGCTCGGCAACCATCTTGTCGGCGTTGGTGACGAAGTAGGGCGAGAGGTAGCCGCGGTCGAACTGCATGCCTTCGACGACTTCGAGTTCGGTCTCGGCGGTCTTGGCTTCCTCAACCGTGATGACGCCTTCGTTGCCGACCTTCTGCATCGCTTCGGCGATCATCTTGCCGACCGA